>NZ_JBPQTP010000083.1:0-29442 GCF_051386395.1 Micromonospora sp. URMC 106 | reverse complement strand
GTCGACGCGATCCCGCGTCGACGCCGAACCCCACCCGTCTCCGCCGGTCCCGCCGCCGCGGCGAGGGCCCCATCCGTCCAGCGGCGTCCCGCCGGAGGGCCCGGCACCCGGCCGCCTCGCCCAGACCCGCTGGCGGCCTCCCGGCGGCTACTCCGCGTAGGGCTGGTCCGTTCCCTGGTCGCTGTAGCCGAGGCTCCAGATGTAGCCGTCCGGGTCCGCGAAGGAGCCGCCGTACCCGCCCCACGGCAGGGCGCCGGCGGGCTTGAGGATCGTGGCACCGGCCTTCTCGGCCTGCGCGATGATCTCGTCGACCCGCGCCTCGCTGCGGACGACGTAGGTGAGGACCAGCCCGCTGAAGCCGCTGCCCTCCGGGCTCGCGCCCACCTGGTCGGCCAGGCCCTCGCGCCCGTAGAAGCCGACGAGCGAGCCCGTGTCCGATTCGAAGAACACCGAGACGCCGTAGTCGTCCTTGATCTTCCAGCCGAGCCCCTCCGTGTAGAACTGCTTGGACCGGGCCATGTCCCGGACGCCGAGGAGGATCGAGCTGACGTTCGCCTTCATGCCTTGTCTCCCTGGTGCGTGAGGTTGATGCACTTGAGGATCACGCTACGAACGGCCCCGTGCCCGGCGCTTCTTGATTCCTGACCGGTTCGATCAGCGGTGTCGCCGCCCAGGTGGCATCGCCACAGCGGTGCCGAGGATGCGAGGACGGCACGGGACGTCGACCCGGCCGCCGCGCCGCCATCGCCCCGGGACGGCCACCCGGACGAACCCCGCCCGGCCCGCGGCACCCCGCGCCGGCGCTCCCCGTGCTCGGCGTGCCGCCAGCCGATCGTTAACCGCCCGTGGCTACCGTGCCCGCCGCGGCCGGAGCCGGCCGCGTCGCGACGGTACCGGCCGACGCCGGTCATCGATCACAGGGAGCGAGATGAGGAACCCTCTGGCCCTGGTCACCGCGGCGGTCCTGCTGGCCGCCGGCGTGCTGACCAGCGGCGCCGCGCAGGCGGCCCCCGACCCGGGCCCCCCGCCGGCCGCGGGCCGCACGGTGGGCACCGCCCAGCAACCCGACACGCCGGACGCGGGGGCGACCCCGCCGCCGGTCCAGCGGGCCAAGCCGTTCAAGGCGGTGCCGCCCAGCGGCGGGAAGCGCCCGAAGGCCGCCGCGCCGGACTTCGGGCCCAACGAGAAGATCCTGTCGGCGTACCACCGGGGGAAGCTCTCCCGCGACGAGGCGGTGCGGCACGGGTTGGCGGCGCTGCGCGCGCCCGGCTCGGTGCCGGCGCACCTGCGGCCCACCGGCACGATCCGCGACCCGCAGCGGTACCTGACCTACCTGTCCATGCTCGCGGCGGGCGCCGAGCCCGAGGCGGCGCGGAGCATCGCCCCGGACGTCGCCGCACCCGCCGCCGCGGCCGGCTACGACGACTGCGCCGCCGAACCGTACGAGTACCTCGGCGTCACCTTCCGGTGCCGGGCTTCCGCCGGCGAGTTCCTCATCCTGTACAACGTCGCCTCCGGCAGTCAGCCCGGCGTCCCGGCGGACTTCAACCCGAACGGGCGCGCGAAGGCCGTGCAGTACATGCTGAACTCGCTCAGCATCGCGGTGGCCGAGTATCGCGAGATGGGCTACCCGCTGCCGGTCCGGGAGGGCAAGCCGTGGGTGCTGGTCTACGGCGTGGACGAGCTTCCCGTCGTCGGCGGCCTCGGCTTCCCGATCGACGCGCCCTTCGTGCTGCCGATCGGGCTCAACCAGCAGGCCACCATGCTCGTGCCCAACGGGCAGGACGACTGGGACTACCTGCCCCGACACGAGTTGTTCCACGTCATGCAGTACCAGTACTGGGACCGCAGCGACGTCGGCATCGACTACTTCTCCCACTTCGTCGGGGGCAAGGAGTTCGGCTCGATGAACTGGTGGATGGAGGCCACCGCCGAATGGGCCGCCCACCAGACGTACGTGCGCGAGCCGTACGTGCCGATCGCCGGCGAGGATGCGCTGTACGCCCGCAACGTCCACGACGTGCTGAGCAAGCCCGGCGCCGCGCTCAACTCGTGGGGCGGGCTCGGCGGCGGCCCCCAGTACGGCGCGTTCCTGCTGCCGACCTACCTCACCGAGCAGGTCGACGCGGCCTTCGTGCGCCGCACGTGGGAGAGCGTCCGGGACCACGACCACCTGCCGATCGAGGCGATCCGGCACACCGCGCAGGGCTACGGCCTGAACTTCAAGGACATGCTGCTCGGCTACCACATCGCCAACTACCGGCTGGCCAAGGCGAACGCCGCTCCCGCCCCGACGGTGGACGCGTGGCGCAACTACGGCTACACCGACCCCGACACGGCGCTGTGGCGCGGCAACATCAGCGGCGTCACCCCGACCAACGACGACGGGCTCGGCGGCGCCCGGCCGGCCCGCAAGAAGCACTCCACCCCCGCCGGCACCCACGTCACGTACGAGGACATCCTGCGCAAGGGCGGCGCCGTCTACCACGACTTCTGGGCGGTGCGGAACTCCGGCGACTCGAGCTGCGGGTACTGCTCGACGCTGCTGGTCGACGTCACGAAGGACACCAACCGCAGCTCCGCGGTGATCGTCTGGGCGCCCGCCGGCAGCGGCGGGACGACCGCCGCCTACCCCAGCATCCAGACCGTCCGGTACCCCGACGCGGGTGGCCTCATCACCGTGCCCGACTTCAAGTACCCGATGGTCGCCACCCTGGTCTCCACCTGGACCGAGCTGGACATCCACTCCGCCGACGCGGCGGAGAGCCCGAAGACGTTCAGCACCTACGTCGAGACGACGCTGCCGCTCAAGCCCCGCTCGTGCGTGCTGCGCCCGCTCTCGGTGAAGAGTGTCGAGATCAACGTCGAGCCGCAGGGCACCTTCAACCGGTACGCGGCCAGCACGCCGGACGGCTGGACCGGCGGCGACTCCACGTACTCCGTCAAGCTGCCGGACGGCCGGATCGTCTGGCTCTTCTCCGACACCTGGCTCGGCCCACTCAACGCGGACGGCACCCGGCCGCTGAGCGCGCCGCTGGTGAACAACACGTTCGTGGTGCAGAACGGCGGCAGCCTGACCACCTACCAGGGCGGCACCGCCGGGGCGCCGCAGGCGCTGATGCCGCCGTCGGCCCTCGGCAAGTGGTACTGGATCGGCGACGGTCACCTCTCCGACGGCCAGCTCCAGGTGGTGTTCCAGGAGTACGAGCGGTTCGGCCCCGGCGCCTGGGACTGGCGGTTCAACCGCAACGTGGTGGCGGACTTCGCCCTGTCCAACCTGCGCACCCCGGTCAGCGTCCGGGAGCTGCCGTCGGCCAGCGGGGTGGCGTGGGGCTCGGCGCTGCTGCCGGCCAGCCGCAGCAACGACGGCTACACCTACGTCTACGGGGTCGACGACTCCCCGATCAACAAGCAGATGCGCATCGCCCGGGTGTACGGCAGCGACCTGGCCGACGGCACCTGGCAGTACCACACCCCCTGGGGCTGGACCTTCCGGGAACAGAACTCCCGCAACCTGCTCACCGGCATCGCCAACGAGTACAGCGTCACCCCGTGGGGCGGGCAGTTCCTGCTGCTCAGCCAGGACAGCACCCAGGCGTTCAGCGGCCAGATCAACGCCTGGACGTCCTGCTCGCCGTTCGGCCCGTTCACCCAGAAGACCCCGGTCTACCGGATGCCGGAGCCCGGACCGTACGGCAGCTACTGGAACCCGAACGTGATCTCGTACAACGCGCACGTGCACGCGGCGCTCAGCTCCGGTGACACGTTCATCGCGTCGTACAACGTCAACAGCATGGACACCCGGATCTCGACGGACGGGGACCACTACCGCGACCCGGGGATCTACCGCCCCCGGTTCTTCCGGTTCACCCTGGGGTGATCTCCCCGGTTTCCGCCGGCGCGTCGCGTGCCCGGCGGAACCGGACCGTACGACGCGCCCACCCGACCGTCGTGGTGGGGTGGGCGCGTCGCGTCGGGCGCCGGGGCGCTCGGCGGTCAGTCGGCGGACGGCTTGCGGACGGCGTCGCGCACGCGGTCGATGACCGCCAGCGCGGGGCCCGCGGCCAGGTTGCCCTTGGCGGTCTGCGCGCTCGGGTGTGGGCGCGTGGGCGCGGTCGCCTCCGCGGTGCGGACCGCGGCGGCCAGCGTGCGGAGCCGGTCGGCGGGCACGTGCTGGCGCAGCAGGGGGAACTCGTAGCGCTCCTCGTGACGGGCGTGGGCGAGCACGGCGTCGCGCAGCAGGATGATGCCGGTGTCGAAGCCGTCGGCGTCCACGCCGCCCCGCACCAGGGTCTTCAGGGTCTCCTTGGCCTGGCGTTCCTCGTCGAGCCGCTCGTCGACCATGGCGTCGCCGCCCCCGCCGGGCAGGGTACGGGCCAGCGGGTGCAGCACCTCCTCCTCGGCGGTCTCGTGGGCGGCGAGCAGTTTGACCAGGTCGTCGAAGGCGTCCCGGCGGGTCTGGCCGGTGCTGCCGATGACCAGCAGGAAGAGCTGCTCGGCCTGGGCGTGCTGGGCGAGCAGGAGGTCGACCACGTCCTCCTCGGGCCCCGGCGTGGCCGGGGTGCCGGTGGTGTCAGGCATGGCTGCCTCCCCGGGCGCGCAGCGCCTCCACCGGGTGCGGTCCCTCGGTCTCGATGCGGTACTCGTCGCCGAACCGTTCCCGGTGCATGTCGATGACCTGCTCGCTCGGCGGCTTCTGCCCGTCGTGCAGCTGCTGCTGCATCCACTCGAACCGCTCGTGGGCCTCGCGCACGTACCCCTCACCGATCTTGGTCACGTCGACCTGGGTGGCGAGCAGGTGGCGCAGGTACTCCTTGTTCGGCTCGAAGGTCAGCGGCTCGGGCAGCCCGGTGCCCACGATCTGCTCCGGCTCCCGGCCGTCGTGGCGGCGCAGCAGGTCGGCGGCCTGCTGCAGGTGCGCCAGCTCCATCTGCAGGTGCAGCTCCCACACCGCCTTGATCCGCGGGTCGCTCTCCTGCTCCATGAACGAGTAGTACAGCCAGCACTCGTTGTACTCGTGGGTGAGCAGCCGCTCCCACCAGTTCTCGCCCGGGTCGAGCAGCGACTCGTAGTGCGTGACGTGCTCCTGCTCGATGAGGCTGATTTCCTGGTAGAGCTGCCGGGCGATGGGCTCCATGTACTGCGGCCCGACGTTCATGTAGTAGAACATCACCTGCTGCTCGGCCGACAGGATCGTCAGCGCGTGCAGCTTGGACCGGGGGTCCACCGCGTCGCGGTCGTACGGGGTGCGGACCTCGTCGAACGGGTGCCGGTGCTCGGCGACGGTCGGCCGGCCGGGCATGACCTCGGTGAGGCCGTCGACGATCTTCTCGGCCTTGCGTCGCTCCACCATCTCGTACAGGTTGGCGTAGCGGTACAGGTGGTCGAAGTCCTCCAGGACGCCGAACTCGTAGCCCTGCTTCAGGTAGGGATCCGGCTCGTGCCGGGCCACCCACGCGGTCAGGTCCACGGCCACCTGCTCGTAGCCGAGCGTGGTCTCCAGCACGCTCGCCACGCCGGGCAGCAGCCAGTTCACCGCCCGCTGCTGCTGACTCTCCACATACCGCACGTACGCCAGTTGCCGGCGGACCTCCTGGTCCGGGCAGTTGCGGGCGAACTGGTGCTGGAAGTTGATCGCCTCGACCTCGATGCCGTTCATGGTGATGATGCGGCAACGGGTGTACGGGTCGACCGCCTCCGGGTCGATCGGCTCCACGTTGAGCTCGCGCCAGTTGCGGATCTGGCCTTCCAGTGGAATTCCTTTGTGGTCCAACGGATTGAACACAGCGTCTCCATTCGGCCGGGGTACCGGGTGCCCTACCCCGGGGTCGGGGCCGGAAACCCGGGCTCCGGATTTCGCCGGCCGGGGGACTGGCGATTTCGCCGATGCGGGCGCCCCGCCGCCGCCCAAGACTGATGCATGTCGATATGCCCCGACCCGCAGGGAGTGCCCGACGTGTCATCACCAACCACCACCCGCCCCCGATCCGCCCGCCGCGCCGCCGGGCTGGCCCTGGCCGCCGCCCTGGCCGCCACGGCCACCCTGGCGGCCCCGCCCGCCGCCCGGGCGGCCGACAACCCGTACGAGCGCGGTCCCGCCCCGACCGTCGCGCTGCTGGAGGCCAGCCGCGGCCCCTTCGCCACCGCCTCGCAGAGCGTCTCCTCGCTCAGCGTGACCGGCTTCGGCGGCGGGGTCATCTACTACCCGACCAGCACCAGCGAGGGCACCTTCGGCGCCGTCGCCATCTCGCCCGGCTACACCGCCGCCTGGTCCAGCATCAGCTGGCTCGGACCGCGGATCGCCTCGCACGGGTTCGTGGTGATCGGCATCGAGACCAACACCCGCCTCGACCAGCCGGACAGCCGCGGCCGGCAGCTGCTCGCCGCGCTCGACTACCTGGTGGAGCGCAGCTCGGTGCGCGGCCGCATCGACAGCACCCGGCTCGCGGTGTCCGGCCACTCGATGGGCGGTGGCGGCAGCCTGGAGGCCGCCGTCGCCCGGCCGTCGCTGCAGGCCGCCGTGCCGCTGGCGCCGTGGAACCTGGACAAGAGCTGGTCGGACGTCCGGGTGCCGACGCTCATCATCGGCGGCGAGAGCGACAGCGTGGCCCCGGTCTCGTCGCACTCGGAGCCGTTCTACACCAGCATCCCGGCCTCGTCGGAGAAGGCGTACCTGGAACTCAACGGGGCGAGCCACTTCTTCCCGCAGACGGTCAACACGCCCACCGCGCGGCAGGCGGTGGCCTGGCTGAAGCGGTTCGTGGACAACGACACCCGCTACGAGCAGTTCCTCTGCCCCGGCCCGAGCGGCAGCGCCGTCCAGGAGTACCGCAACACCTGCCCGAGCGCGTGACGCGCATCGGGGCGGCCGCCACGCGCGGCCGCCCCGACGCGTGTCCGGCTGCGGTGGCTGCCCGGCCGGTGCAGAAACCGGCCGGCCGCCGTGTGCCGGGGTGGAGTCCGCAGTGCGTGTCGCGGCGGCGCATCGAAGGTATTGACGACGGACCCCAGAAACGTACACTCCCAGTGTAATAACTGTCGTCGAATCCCGAGGATGGGTGATGGAGCAAGGGCTCGCGCTGCACCACATCGGGGTGCGCTTCGGTGGCCTCACCGCCCTCGACGACGTCTCGCTGCGGGTGCCCCCCGGCCGGGTGGTCGGGGTCATCGGCCCCAACGGCGCCGGCAAGACCACCCTGTTCAACGTCGTCTGCGGCTTCGTCGCCCCGGACGAGGGCACGCTCACCCTCGACGGCCGTCCGCTGCGACCCCGCCCCCACCACCTGACCCGGCTGGGCATCGCCCGGACGCTGCAGGGCACCGGCCTGTTCGCCGGCCTCACCGTGCTGGAGAACGTGATGGTCGGCGCC
Organism: Micromonospora sp. URMC 106; assembly: GCF_051386395.1. Taxonomy (NCBI): domain Bacteria; kingdom Bacillati; phylum Actinomycetota; class Actinomycetes; order Micromonosporales; family Micromonosporaceae; genus Micromonospora; species Micromonospora sp. URMC 106. The sequence goes on along the minus strand of NZ_JBPQTP010000083.1, from coordinate 22,072 downwards.
ACCCACACGGCCCGAGCCGGATTCCTCCCGGCCCTGCTCGGCCTGCCGCGCAGCGACCGCGACGAGCGCCGGCTGCGCCGGCACGCCCTCGAGGTGCTCGACAGCCTGGGCGTCGCCGGGCACGCCGCCGCCGCGCCGGGCACCCTGCCCTTCGCCGTACGCCAGCGGGTGGCGCTGGCCCGCGCGCTGGCCGCGCGGCCCCGGCTGCTCCTGCTCGACGAACCCGCCGGCGGCCTCGGCGCCGACGACATCGCCGAGCTGGCGGAGCTGATCCGGGAGCTGCCCCGGCGCGACACCGACCCGTGCGCGGTGTTGCTGGTGGAGCACCACATGGACCTGGTGATGTCCGTCTGCGACGAGATCGTCGTGCTCGACTTCGGCCGGGTGATCGCCGCCGGCGCCCCCGACGAGGTCCGCGACGACCCGGCCGTCGCCGACGCCTACCTCGGCGCCGAGGTCGACGAGGCCGCGGCATGAGCGAGCGCAGCGAGCGAATCATCGGGTTGGGTGCGGTGGTGCCTCATGCCGGCGCGCAGCGAAGCGGAGTGCTGGCATGAGCCTGCGGAGCGAGCGAATCATCGGTGCGGTGGTGCCTCATGCCGGCGCGCAGCGAAGCGGAGTGCCGGCATGAGCGACGGGGATCTGCTCGTGGTGCGCGGGCTGGTGGCCGGCTACGGCGGCGCGCCCGTGCTGCACGAGGTCGACCTCACCGTTGCGCGCGGCACCATCGCGGCGGTGGTCGGGGCCAACGGCGCCGGCAAGACCACCCTGCTGCGCGCGCTCTCCGGCATGCTGCGCCCGGCGGCCGGCCGCGTGGTGCTGGCGGGGGAGGACCTGCGTGGCGTCCCCGTGGAGCAGCTCGTCCGCCGCGGCATGGCACACGTGCCGGAGGGGCGCGGCGTGGTCGGCGAGCTGACGGTCGAGGAGAACCTGCGCCTCGGCGGGCTGTGGCGCCGCGACCGGCCCGACGCGGCCCGCGCGCTCGACGAGGTCTACCAGCTGTTCGAGCCGCTGGCCCGGCGGCGGCGCCACCTCGGCCACCAGCTCTCCGGCGGGGAGCGGCAGATGCTCGCCCTCGGCCGGGCCCTCGTGGGCCGCCCCCGGCTGCTGCTGCTCGACGAGCCGTCACTCGGGCTGGCGCCCCGGGTGGTGGCCCAGACCATGGCCCTGCTGCGCCGGCTGCGCGACCGCACCGGGCTGACCGTGCTGCTCGTCGAGCAGAACGTGCGCAGCGCGCTCTGGATCGCCGACCAGGGCGTGGTGATGTCCCTGGGGCGGGTCGTCACCACCGCCCCCGCCGACCGGCTGCGCGACGACGCCGACCTGCGCCACGCCTACCTCGGCTTCTGACCATCTCGTCCCCGCAAGGGAGGACCGTTGGACCGCTTCGTCTTCCTCACCCTCGACGGCCTGTCCAGGGGGGCGGTCTACGCGGCGTTCGCGCTGGCCCTGGTGCTCATCTGGCGGGCCGCCCGGATCGTCAACTTCGCCCAGGGCGCGATGGCCGTCGCCACCGCCTACGTGGCCTACGGCGTCTCCGCCGCGACCGGCTCGTACTGGCTGGGCTTCCTGGCCGCGCTGGCCGCCGGGTTGCTCCTCGGCGCGGTCGTCGACGTGGCCGTGATGCGCTTCGTCGACCACGCGTCCCCGCTCAACCCGGTGATCGTCGCGCTCGGGCTGGTGCTGCTGATCCAGGCCGTGCTGGGCATGGTCTACGGCAACGAGTTCCGGCCCGCCGAGGCGCCGTTCTCCCGGGCCGCGCTGACCGTCGGCGGGGTCGCCGTGCTCTCGCCGTACGACCTGTTCGTCTTCGCGGCGGTCGCGGTGGTGGTCGTGGGGCTGGCCTGGACCTTCACCCGCACGGCGGTGGGCCTGCGGATGCGCGCGGCGGCGTTCGCCCCCGAGGTCTCCCGGCTGCTCGGGGTGAACGTCGGCGGCATGCTCACCCTCGGCTGGGCGCTGGCCTCCGGCGTCGGCGCGCTGGCCGGGATGCTGGTCATCCCCACCGAGCTGGGCCTGCACCCGCACGCGATGGACCTGGTCTTCGTCTCGGCGTTCACCGCCGCCGTGGTCGGCGGGCTGGACAGTCCACCGGGTGCGGTGGTCGGCGGGCTCGCGGTCGGGCTGGTGCTCTCCTACGTCAGCGGCTACGCCGGCAGCGACCTCACCCCGCTCGCGGTGCTGGTGCTGCTGCTGGCGGTGCTGCTGGTCCGCCCGGGCGGGCTGTTCGCCCCGGTCACGGCGAGGCGGGTGTGACCGCCACCCGGGCGGCGACCCCGCCGAGCGCGCGGGCGACCGCCGGCGCGGGTCCGGCCGACGCCCGCCGCGCCCCGACACTGCTGCGCCACCTCGGCGTCGCGGCCGTCGCCGCACTGCTGCTGGTGGCGGCCAGCTACGGGCTGGAGCCGTTCCGCAACTTCCAGCTCGCCACCGTGGCGGCCTACCTCTGCGCCACCGCCGGGCTGACGGTGCTGACGGGCCTCAACGGGCAGCTGTCGCTGGGGCACGGCGCGCTGATGGCCACCGGCGCGTACGTCGTGGCCCTCTGCCAGAACGCGTTCGCCGACGCCGGGATGACCGGCGGCTGGTTGCTGCCGGTCTCACTGGGCGCCGCCGTCCTGGCCGCCCTCGCGGTGGGCGCCGTGGTCGGGGTGGCCGCGGCCCGGCTGCGCGGTCCGTACCTGGCCGGCGTGACCCTGGCCGTCGCGGTCGTGGTGCCGGCGCTTACCGTCACCTTCGACGGCGTTCTCAACGGCGAGCAGGGACTGGCGGTGCCGGTCGAGCCCCCGCCGGCGGCGCTCGGCCCGTACTTCCCCTACGAGCGGTGGCAGCTCTGGATCGCGGCGGCGGCCACCCTGCTCGCCCTGCTGCTGCTGGCCAACCTGGTCCGCAGCCGGTACGGCCGCACCTTCCGGGCGGTCCGCGACGACGAGGTCGCCGCCCGGCTCGCCGGCATCCACGTCGCCCGTACCCAGGTGCTCGCGTTCGTGGTCAGCGCCGCCGGCGCCGGCCTCGGCGGCGCCCTGCTCGCGGTGCTCGCGCAGAGCGTGTCGCCGGGGGCGTTCTCCCTGACGCTGTCGCTGTTCCTGCTGATGGCCGTCGTCGTCGGCGGCCTGGGCAGCCTGACCGGCGCGGTCTGGGGTGCCGTCCTGCTGGTCGCCCTGCCCGATCTCACCCACGCCCTGACCGAGGGGCTCAGCCTCTCCCCGGCGGCGGCGCAGCGGATGGAGGGCAACCTCCCGCTGGCCATCTTCGGGGTGACGCTGGTCGTCGTCATGATCGCCGCGCCCGGCGGCGTGCAGGGTCTGCTGGCCCGGCTCGGCCGGGCACTGGCCGCCCGCCTGCCCGGCGGGCGGCGCTCCTGAACGTCCGGTCCCACCGGACGCGTACCCCCGCCCCACCACCAGAAACCGGACCGAGGAAAGGTCGGTGTCCACATGCCACCCTCGACACGACGCGCTCTCGCGATCGCCAGCGCCGTCGCCCTGCTCGTCACCGCCACCGGCTGCAGTGACGACGGCGGCGGGACAGGCCGCGGGCCGGTGCCCGGCGTCACCGACACCGAGATCGTGGTCGGCACCCACATGCCGCTCACCGGCCCGGCGGCGGCCGGCTACTCCAAGATCGCCCCGGCCACCAAGGCGTACTTCGACTACGTCAACGCCAACGGCGGGGTACACGGCCGCAAGATCACCTACAAGGTGATGGACGACGGGTACAACCCGGCGAACACCCAGCAGGTGGTGCGGCAGCTGGTCCTCCAGGACAAGGTCTTCGCGATCCTCAACGGGCTCGGCACGCCGACCCACAGCGGCGTGCTCGACTTCCTCAAGAGCAACCGGGTGCCCGACCTCTTCGTCGCCTCGGGCAGCCGCAGCTGGGACCAGCCCGACCGGTATCCGGGCACGTTCGGGTTCAACCCCGACTACACCGTGGAGGGCAAGATCCTGGCCCACCACGTCAAGACCAGCCTGCCGGGGCGCAAGGTGTGCTTCCTCGGCCAGGACGACGACTTCGGGCGCGACAGCCTGGTCGGCGTGGAGAAGGTGCTGGGCGCCGGCGCCGTGGTGGCCAAGCAGACGTACGTCACCAGCAACCCCAACGTGGCGCCCCAGATCGGCGCGTTCAAGGCGGCCGGGTGCGAGGTCGTCATCCTCGCCACCGTGCCCGGGTTCACCGCGCTCGCCGTCGGCACCGCCGCCCGGCTCCGCTTCAAGCCGCAGTGGCTCGTCTCCAACGTCGGCGCCGACCACCCGACCCTGGCCAAGCAGCTCGGCGAGAACGCGGGGCTGCTGGAGGGCATGATCGGCGCCAACTACCTGCCGATGCAGAACGACGCCGCCAACCCGTGGATCCAGCTCTTCACCAGGATCAACAAGGAGCACAACGGGGACGCGCCGTTCGACGGCAACACCGTCTACGGCATGGCGGTCGGCTACCTCTTCGTCCAGGTCCTCCAGGCCGCGGGCAAGGACGTCACCCGGGAGTCGGTGCTGGAGGCGGTCGGCAGGGGCGGCTACCAGGGGCCCGGGCTGGCCCCGCTGCGCTTCTCCGCCACCGACCACTCCGGATACGGCGGGCAGCGGCTCAGCCGGGTCAGCGGGGGCGTGCAGGCCTACTTCGGGCCGACGTACGAGACCGACGAGGGCGACGGGCCGGTGCGCGAGTACGCGGCCGCGCCGGTGGCCCCGCCCGCCAACGGGATCCCCTCGGCCTCCTGAGTCCCGGGACCGGGCGCGGCCGGCGACCACGCGTGCGCCCCGACCGTGCCCGGTCCACGGTGGCCGGGTGCGGTCGGGGCGCGCCCCGGCCGGTGTCAGCTCAGCCGCTCGATGATCATCGCCATGCCCTGGCCGCCGCCGACGCACATGGTCTCCAGCCCGATCTGCTGGTCGTGCCAGCGCAGCGAGTTGATCAGGGTGGTGGTGATGCGGGCACCGGTCATGCCGAACGGGTGGCCGACCGCGATCGCGCCCCCGTTGACGTTGAGCCGGTCCCAGTCGACACCCAGCTCGCGCGCGCTCGGCAGCACCTGGGCGGCGAACGCCTCGTTGATCTCGACCAGGTCGACGTCGCGGACGGACATGCCGGCGCGGCGCAGCGCCTGCCGGGACGCCTCGACCGGCCCGAGCCCCATGATCTCGGGGGAGAGCGCGCTCAGGCCGGTGGCGACGATCCGGGCCAGCGGCGTCACGCCCAGCTCGCGGGCCCGCACGTCGGACATCACGACGAGCGCGGCGGCGCCGTCGTTGAGCGGGCAGCAGTTGCCGGCGGTCACCGTGCCGTCCGGCCGGAACACCGGCGGCAGCGCCGCCACCGCCTCCAGGGTCACCCCGGCGCGGGGCCCGTCGTCGGCGGTCACCACCGCGCCGCCGGGCACGCTCACCGGGGTGATCTCGCGGGCCCAGAAGCCGTCGGCGATCGCCTTCTCGGCCAGCAGCTGCGACCGTACGGCGAACTCGTCCTGGCTGAGCCGGGACACCCCGCGCAGGTGGGCGACGTTCTCGGCGGTCTGCCCCATGGCGAGGTAGACGTCGGGCAGCGCGCCACCCTCGCGCGGATCGTGCCAGGCCGGCGCGCCGCCCGCGGCCCGGGCCGCCGTGCGGGCCAGGGCGTCGGCGAACGCGGGGTTGGCGCTGCCCGGGTGCCCGTCGGCGCGCCCCCGGTCGTACCGGGAGACGCACTCGACCCCCGCCGAGACGAAGACGTGCCCCTCCCCGGCCCGGATGGCGTGCAGCGCCATCCGGGTGGTCTGCAGCGACGACGAGCAGTACCGGTTCACGGTCGTGCCGGGCAGGTGGTCCAGCCCGAGCAGGACGGCCACCACCCGGGCGAGGTTGTGGCCCTGCTCGCCGGCGGGCTGACCGCAGCCGAGCATCAGGTCGTCGATCTCGCCCGGGTCGAGCTGCGGCACCTGGTCCAGGGCGGCCCGCACGATCGTGGCGGCGAGGTCGTCGGCGCGCAGGTCGCGCAGGGAGCCCTTGTGTGCCCGCCCGATCGGCGATCGGGCGGCGGCGACGATGACGGCTTCCGGCATGGCGGAGGTCCTTTCCCGAGCGGTGTCGATATCTGCACCGACGGTGCGATTACTCGGGCGGCCGTGTCAACGGATTGTGAGAAGCTCATCGGCATCCGTCGTTGACGCGCATTCGCGCCACTTCTACTATCTGCATTGTGAATGCAGATTCAGGCCGGCTGTCCGGCCAGGTCGCCCTCGTCACCGGGGCCAGCCGCGGGATCGGCCTGGCGGTCGCCCGGCGACTGGTCGCCGAGGGAGCCCGGGTCGGCCTGACCGCCCGGCGTCCCGAGGCGCTGGCCGAGGCCGTCGCCGAGCTGGGCGGCCCCGCCCGCGCCGTGGCCGTGCCCGGTCGGGCCGACGACGCCGGGCACCGTCGCGAGGCGGTCCGCCTGGTCGCCGAGGCGTTCGGGCCGGTGGACGTCCTGGTGAACAACGTCGGCATCAACCCGGTGTACGGGCCCCTCGCCGAGCTGGACCTGGCCGCGGCCCGCAAGATCCTCGACGTCAACCTGGTCGGCGCGCTCGGCTGGGTGCAGGAGGTCTGCGCCGCCGGGATGGCCGATCGGGGCGGCTGCGTCGTCAACGTCTCCTCGATCGCCGGCCTGACCGCGTCGCCGGGCATCGCCTTCTACGGCGTGAGCAAGGCCGCCCTCAACCACCTCACCGCCTGCCTGGCCGTCGAGCTCGCGCCGGCGGTCCGGGTCAACGCGGTCGCCCCGGCGGTGGTGCGCACCCGGTTCGCCGCGGCCCTGCACGAGGGCCGGGAGGACGAGGTCGCCCGGGCGTACCCGCTGGGCCGGCTCGGCGAACCGGAGGACGTGGCCGGCGCGGTCGCCTTCCTCGCCTGCGCCGACGCCGCCTGGATCACCGGGCAGACCCTCGTCCTCGACGGCGGCGTCGGCCTCGCCGGCCGGATCGCCGGATGACCGCGCCGCCCGCGTCCCGCGGGCTGACGGTGGCCGGGGCGGGGGTGGTGGTGACCGGGGCCGGGTCCGGCATCGGGGCCGCCCTGGCCGCCCGGTTCGCCGCCGACGGCGCCCGGGTGGTGGTCAACGACCTCGACGCCGCGGCGGCCCGCGCGGTGGCGGCGCGCATCGGCGGGTACGCCTGCCCCGGCGACGCGGCCGATCCCGCCGGGGTCGCCGCCCTGGTCGGCTTCGCGCGCGACCGCCTCGGCGCGGTCGACCTGTTCTGCGCCAACGCCGGCGTGGCCCCGGGCGGCGGCGTCGACGCCCCCGACGAGGCGTGGGAGCGGGCCTGGCGGGTGAACGTGATGGCGCACGTGCTCGCCGCGCGCGAGCTGCTGCCGCACTGGCTCGCCGCCGGCCGCGGCCGGCTGTTGGTCACGGCCTCCGCGGCGGGCCTGCTCACCCTGCTCGGCAAGGCGCCCTACTCGGTGACCAAGCACGCCGCGCTGGCCTTCGCCGAGTGGTTGCGGGCCAGCTACGCCCACCGGGGGATCACCGTCCAGGCGCTCTGCCCGCAGGGGGTGCGCACGCCGATGCTGGCCGCCGCCGACGACACGAGCGCCGCCCTGCTCGACGCCACCGCGGTCAGCTGCGAGCAGGTGGCGGAGTGCGTCAGCGCGGCGCTGGCCGACGACCGCTTCCTGGTGCTGCCCCACCCGGAGGTCGCGGCCTGGTACGCCCACCGCGCCACCGACCCGGACCGCTGGCTGCGCGCGATGAACCGGACCCAGCGCGACGCCGAGCAGCGCCGGCATGGCTGAGCGGCCCGACCCCGACGGCCCCGGACCGCCCGCCCCGCCCGGCGGTCCGGCTCGCGCCGGCCGGCGGGGGACGCGTCCCGCCGGGACGTCCGGAGGCGGGCCCGGCGGGGGCGCGGAGCCGCCGCCGGTGGCCGCACCGCTTCCGCAGAGGATGGAGAGCGCCTGATGGACTTCCGGTACGACGAGACCACCGAGCGGCTACGCGAGCGCCTGCTCGCGTTCATGGCCGAGCGGGTCCACCCGGCCGAGCCGGTGTTCGAGGAGCAGGTGCGCGAGGGGGCCGACCCGTGGGCCGCTCCGCCCGTGGTCGCCGAGCTCCAGGCCGAGGCCCGCCGCCGCGGCCTGTGGAACCTCTTCCTCCCCGGCGAGCACGGCGCGGGCCTGACCAACCTGCAGTACGCGCCGCTGGCCGAGATCACCGGCCGGTCGCCCGGTCTCGCCCCGGTCGCGCTGAACTGCGCGGCGCCGGACACCGGCAACATGGAGCTGCTGGCCCAGTTCGGCAGCCCGGCGCAGCGCGAGCGCTGGCTCGCCCCGCTGCTGGACGGCCGGATCCGCTCGGCGTTCGCGATGACCGAGCCGGCCGTCGCGTCGTCGGACGCCACGAACATCGCCACCCGCATCGAGCGCGACGGCGACGAGTACGTGGTCAACGGCCGCAAGTGGTTCGTCACCGGCGCCCTGAACCCGCGCTGCGCGATCCTCGTCGTGATGGGGCGCACGGACCCGACCGCGCCCCGGCGCCGGCAGCAGAGCCAGATCCTGGTGCCGCGGGACACCCCCGGGGTCACCGTCCGCCGGGGCCTGCGGACCTTCGGGTACGACGACAGCGACCACGGCGGCCATGCCGAGATCGACTTCGTCGACGTCCGGGTGCCGGCGGGCAACCTGATCGGGGCGGAGGGCGACGGCTTCGCCATCTCCCAGGCCCGGCTCGGACCGGGCCGGGTGCACCACTGCATGCGGCTGCTCGGCATGGCCGAACGGGCCGTCGAGCTGATGTGCCGCCGGGTCTCCGACCGGCACGCGTTCGGCGCGCCGCTGGCCGAGCAGGGCGTGGTCCGCGACTGGATCGCCGAGGCGCGGGTCCGCGTCGAGCAGGCCCGGCTGCTGGTGCTCAAGACCGCGTGGCTGATGGACACCGTCGGCAACCGGGGCGCGCACACCGAGATCCAGGCGATCAAGATCGCGGTGCCGGCGACCGCCGAGTGGGTGATCGACCGGGCCATCCAGGCGCACGGGGCCGCGGGGGTCAGCCAGGACACGCCGCTGGCCGGGCTCTGGGTCCGGGCCCGCGCGCTGCGGCTGGCCGACGGCCCGGACGAGGTGCACCGGCAGTCGCTGGCCCGCCGGGAGCTGCGCCGGCACCAGCCGGTTCGCGACGCGGCGCGCGTCTAGACTCGCGAGGCGGTGGCGAGGTGGCAGCGGTGAGGGGGAGAGCGCGGATGGGCGGGGTCGAGGCGCCGGGCCGGGTCGACGGACGGGCGGCCCGTGCCGCGCGCACCCGGGCGGCGATCGTCGAGGCGCACCTCGCGCTCATCTCCGAGGGCGACCTGCGACCCACCGGGGAGCGCATCGCCGAGCGGGCGGGCATCTCGCTGCGGACGCTCTGGACGAACTTCAAGGACATGGAGACGCTCTTCGAGGCCAGCGGCGCGGAGGTGCTCCGCCAGCAGGACGCCGCGTACCGGCCGATCTCGCCGGCGCTGCCGCTGGCCAAGCGGGTCGACGCGTACTGTCGGCAGCGGGCCCGGCTGCTCCAGCTCATCGCACCGTCCGCCCGGGCCGCCCAGATGCGCGAGCCGGTCTCCGAGCAGCTGCACCGCAACCGGCTCATGCACATCGCCCGGGTCCGCGACGAGGTCGAGCGGCTCTTCGCCGCCGAGCTGGCGCAGGCCGGGCCGGGCCGGGAGCAGTTGGTGCACGCGTTGGTCGCGGCGAGCATGTGGCCGGCCTGGTCGATGCTGCGCGACGGGCTGGGGCTGGGCGTCGACCAGGCCAGGGCGGTGATGGCCCGCACGGTGGGCGCGCTGCTGGCCGGCGCGGCGGCCGGCTGAGGCGTCCCCGCCGGCCGGGGGAGCCACCTCTTTCCTTCCGGTTACTTATAGGTAACACTCGATGCATGGTTAGTGCATCGACAGTGCAACAACCCGTACTGTGGGGCCGCGACGCCGAGTGCTGGGCCGTCCGTCGGCTGCTCGACGGCGGACCGGACGCCGGGGGAGCGCTGCTGCTGCGGGGCCAACCGGGCACGGGCCGCAGCGCCCTCGTCGCCTACGCACACCGGCACGCCGGGGACCGTACCGTGCTGGCCGGCGCGGGCCTGGCGGAGGAGGCGGCGCTGCCGTACGCGGGGCTGCAACGCCTGCTCGACCCGGTGCTCGACCGCGCCGACGCGTTGCCCGAGGCGCAGCGCCGGGTGCTGCGCCGGACGCTGGCCGGGGAGGGCTGTCCCGCCCACCGCCGGCTCGCCCTGTCGATGGCGGTGCGGGGACTGCTCGCCGTCGCCGCCCGGGAGCGCCCGCTGCTGTGCACCGTGGACGACGTCGACCGGGGCGACCGGCCGACCGCGGACGTGCTGGGCTTCGTGGCCCGGCGGCTGCGCCACCTGCCCGTCGCCGTCCTGCTCACCGCGGGGGCCGACGCCGTGGTCGGCGGGGTGCCCCAGCACGCGCTGCCGCCCCTCGACGAGCGCGCGGGCGCGGCCCTGCTCGCCGACCGGGCGCCGGGGGTAGCGCCGGCGGTGGCGTCCGCGCTGACCGCGGTGGCCGGCGGCAATCCGCAGGCCCTGGTCGACCTCGCCGAGGTGCTCACGCCGGGTCAGTGCCGGGGCGACGAGCCGCTGCCCGAGGCGCCGCCGGTCGACGGGGCGCTGGGTCGTGGGTACCGGGCCCGCCTGGACCGGCTGCCGGCCGTGACCCGGCGCGTGCTGCTGCTCGCCGCGCTCGACGAGGACGGCGACCCGGCCACGCTGGTGCGGGCGGCACGCGCCGCCGGCGCGACGGTCGAGGCCCTCGCCCCGGCGGAGGCCGCCGGTCTGGTCCGGGTCGGCCCCGGGCGGGTCGCCCTGCCCCAGCCACCGGCCCGGGCCGTGATCGTCGACGGCGCGCCGCTGGCCGAGCGGCGCGCGGCCCACCTGCTGCTCGCGGGCGTGCTCGACGGCCCCGGGCAGCGGCTGCGCCGGGCCCTGCACCTCGCCGCCGCGGCCGAGGGCCCGGACCCGGCGCTCGCGGCGGAACTGGAGGAGGCGGCCGCCCGCTCGGCCGGGGAGACCGCAGCGGCGGCGTTGCACCGCGCCGCCGAGCTGAGCGCCGAACCGCGGCACGCCGCCGCCCGCCTGGTGGCCGCCGCCCGCCACGCCTGGACGGCCGGCCGGCCGCAGCGGGCCCGCCGGTTGCTGGCCGGGCTGCCGGCAGACCGGGCCGACCCCGCCGTGGCCGGCCGGGCCGAGCTGCTCCGCGGCGAGCTGGAGCTGCGGTGCGGCTCGCCCTCGGTCGCCTCGACCACGCTGCTCGCCGCCGCCGAGGCGGTCTGCGGCGTCGACCGCCTCGCCGCCCTCGGCGCGCTGGTGCGGGCCGGCGAGGCGGTCTGCTTCGCCGGCGACCAGTACCGGTACGCCGAGGTGGCGCGCCGGGTGTCGACGCTGCGCCGAGCCGGGGACCCGCCCGCCGCGGAGCTGATGACCTCACTGGTCACCGGCGTGGCCGCGACACTGCGCGGCGACCACGAGCGGGGCGGACCCGCGCTGCGGCGGGCCGTCGTCCTCGGCAACCGGCTGACCGGGCCGGCGCTCACCCCGACCGCCCTGACCTGCGCCACGATGGCCGGCCTGATGGTCGCGGTGGACAACGCCGCCCACCGGCTCGCCGGGCGCGCCGTCGAGCTGGCGCGTGCCGGCGGCGAGCTGTCGGTCCTGTCCCGGGCGCTGGAGCTGCGCGCGATCGCCGAGTACTGGCTCGGCCGGCACGAGGCCGCGGCGGACAGCTCCCGGGAGGGCCTGCGCGTCGCCCGGGACACCGGTCAGGTCAACTCCGCCGGCGTCCACCTGGGCATGCTGGCGGTGCTGGCGGCCGTACGGGCCGACCGGGACGCCAGCCTGCGGCGGATCCGGGAGATCGGCGAGGGGCCGGCCCCGCACAGCCGGCCGCGCGCCCTGGCGCAGTGGGCCCTCGCGGTGCTCGACCTGGTCGACGGCCGGCACGCCGCCGCGACGGCGCGGCTGACCGCGCTGGCCCGGCCGGGCACCGGCCGGGGGCAGGTGCTGATCCAGGTGATGGCCACCCCGTACCTGGTGGAGGCGGCCCCCCGCCCCCCCCCCCCCCCCCCCCCCCCCCCCCCCCCCCCCCCCGCCGCGCTCGCCGTCTTCGACCGCTGGGCCAGCAGCACCGCCAGCCCGTCCCGCCGGGCCCTGTCGGCGCGCTGCCACGCGCTGCTCGCGCCCCGGGGCAGCGCCGAGGCCGAGCGCGGGTTCCGCGACGCCTTGCGGCTGCACCCGGCGGACGCCGACGCCTTCGAGCGGGCCCGCACCGAGCTGCTCCTCGGCCGCGAGCTGCGCCGCAGCCGCCGCCCCCGGGACGCCCGCGAGCACCTGCACGCCGCCCGGGAGAGCTTCGGCCTGCTCGGCCTGGCGGCCTGGGCCGAGCAGGCCACCACGGAGCTGCGGGCGGCCGGCGAGTCCGTGGGCGGGCCGGACCTGTCGGCGGCCCGGCTGCTCACCGGCCAGCAGTTGCGGATCGCGCAGCTGGTCGCCGAGGGCGCCACCAACCGGGAGATCGCCGCCCGGATGTTCCTCTCCACCCGTACCGTCGACCACCACCTGCGCAACATCTTCCACCGGCTCGGCATCCGGTCCCGTACCGAGCTGGCCCGGGCGCTGTCCTAGGACCGGGTCAGTCCCGCTCCAGCAACAGTCGGGCGTAGTTGGCCATGGAGCGCTGATAGCGGGGCAGGTGGGGAGCGAGCGCGGCGACGGCGACGGCGACCGCCTCCCGCTCGCGACCGACGCTGGTCAGGGCCAGCGCCAACGTGGCGCTGACCGCGTCGTCGAGCTCGTCGGAGGGCTGCTGCCGCTCGGCCGTCAGCAGGTCGACGGACTCCTGGGCCCGCCCGATGTTGCGCAGCGAGCTGGCTAACTGGATCACCGAGCGCCGGCGGCGGATGCCGGAGATCCCGCCGGCCAGCGCCGCCCGGTACAAGGGCACGGCCTTGTCGGGGTGGCCGGTGGAGTCGAAGGCGCAGGCCCGCTCGAAGGCCGCCACGGGGTCGCCTTCCGGGAGCTCGGCGGCGAGCGCCTCGACCCGCTCGCGGAACTCCTCGGGGTCGTGGTCGTCGATGGTGGCCCACAGTTCGGCGCTGCGCCGTTCCCAGTCAGGTGTGATCGTCATGGCCGAGATATTGCTCGGGCCGGTAGGCTCTCCGCCAATGATTCGGCCCTCCCCGAATCACTGCGCCCTCCGGAGCCGACCATCGCGATCACCCTGCGCCTCAGCCCGGCCGACCTGATGCGCTGCCGCTTCGCGGTGTCGCCGGTGCTGGAGACGATCGAAGCCATCCGCCTGACCACACCCGAGGACCTCCCCGGCCACCATCACGGCTTCCTCGAGTCGATCAAGGACCGGCTGGACGCGCTCGACCTGCGGCCGGTGACGCTGCTGCAACCACGCCGCGGCTACAGCCCGGACTTCCTGTCCCCGCCGCCCACCACCGCCCACCCCCGCTTCGAGGACGAACTCGCGCGGATCGAGGCGACTCCGCTCGACCGGGTGGCGGGGGACATCGCCCGCTCGCTGCGCGAGACGCGCGGTGCGGCGGACACCGAGGTCGGGCGCAGACTGCTGGGCGACCCGGCCGAGGCGCTGTCCCTGCTGACCGGAGTGATCCGGGACGTCTGGCGGGAGGTGATCGAGCCGGTGTGGCCGAAGGTGCGCGCCCTGCTCGACGCCGACGTGGCTCACCAGAGTCGCCGGCTCGCGGAAGGCGGCCTGGACCGCCTCTTCGCCGAGCTGCACCCCCAGCTACGGTGGCGCGACGGCGTGCTCATCCGCGCCGGCGGCGGCGACGAACACCGCCGGCTGGCCGGCGAGGGCCTGCTGCTGATCCCGAGTGCGTTCAAGTTCGATCAGGTCCTGGTGATCCTGGACCCGCCGTGGCAACCCACGGTGATCTATCCCGCCCGTGGCGTGGGTGCCCTGTGGCAATCGCCGCAGACAGGAGAGCTGGCGGCGGTGGGACGCCTGATCGGGCGAAGCCGCGCGATCCTGCTGGCCGGGTTGGCCGAGCCGGCCAGCACCACCGTGCTGGCCCACCGGCACGCGCTCGCAGCCGGTACCGTGTCCCAGCATCTGACGGTGCTCCGCGACGCCGGCCTGGTGGTGGGGCAGCGCTACGGGCACGAGATCCGTTACCGCAGAACGCCCCTGGGCGCCGCGATCCTCAACCGGACCACCTGACACTCGCGACGGGCTCCGGGCGGCCGACGGTGGCCGTCCGGCCTGGGACGGCGAGGACGGACGGGACGCGGGGAGGGGAGCAGGCGGGCGGCATCAGGGCAGCACGACTGTCCGTGCGCCCTCGCCGCGCGCCATCCGGTCGAACGCCGCCGCCGCGCCGTCCAGGTCGCACCGGCCGGTGATCAGGGGAGTGAGGTCGAGGGCGCCGTCGAGCACGGCCCGGGCCAGCTCGGGCACGTCCCGGTCCGGATCGGACGAGCCGTAGACCGAGGAGCGCAGCGTCCGCGCCGAGTGGAAGATGTCCAGCGCGCTGAGGCCCACCACGTCGTCCCTGGCGCCCATGCCGACCACGATCACCTGGCCCCCGCGCCGGGCGGCCCGCCAGGCCGTACGGATGGTGGCGCTGCGCCCCACGCACTCCAGCGCGTGGTCGACGCCCCGGCCCGCGGTCCGTTCGCGGATCGCCCGGTTGACCGACTCGTCGGCGAGCAGGAACTCGGTGGCGCCCGCGGCGCCGGCCAGCTCCGCCTTGCCCGGCGAGACGTCGACGGCGAGCACCGGATCCGCGCCGGCCGCCCGCGCGGCGGAGACCGCCGACAGCCCCACCCCGCCGAGGCCGATGACGGCCACCGAGTCGCCGGGGGCCACCCGCGCGGTGCGGCGCACCGCGCCGGCGCCGGTGAGCACCGCGCAGCCCAGCAGCGCGGCGGCCTCGAACGGCAGCTCCGCCGGCACCGGGATCACCGCGTCCTGCGCCACCACCACCGCGTCGGCGAGCGCGCCGAGGCCGAGCGTGACGTGCAGCGGCTCGCCGGCCGCCGTCCGGCCCCGGGCGGCCGCGGGCGTCCCGGAGCGCTCGCAGAGCCACGGCTCGCCGTGCCCGCAGTACCAGCACCGCCGGCACGGCGGGGCCCAGTTCAGCACCACGTGCGCGCCGGGCGCGACGCGGGAGACGCCGTCGCCGACCTCGGTCACCACGCCCGCGGCCTCGTGGCCCAGCACCAGCGGGTACGGCGGGGCGATGGTGCCGTCGACCATGGACAGGTCGGAGTGGCAGACCCCCGCGGCCCGAATGTCCACCCGCACCTCACCCGGCCCGGGCGCGGGCAGGTCCACCTCCTCCACCCGCAACGGCTCGCCCACCGCCCGGGCGACGAGCGCCCTCACCGCTGGATGGCCTTGGTCTGCAGGAACTCGTCGAGCCCGTAGCGGCCCAGCTCGCGGCCGAGGCCGGACTGCTTGTAGCCGCCGAACGGGGCGAGCGGGTTGAAGGGGGCGCCGTTGATGTCGACGGCGCCGGTACGCAGCCGCCGGGCCACCCGCAGCGCCCGCTCGGCGTCGGCCGACCAGACCGCCCCGGCCAGTCCGTACCGGGAGTTGTTGGCGATGGCCACCGCCTCGTCCTCGTCGTCGAACGGGATGACCGCGAGCACCGGGCCGAAGACCTCCTCCTGGGCCAGGGCGCTGTCCGGGTCGACGTCGGCGATCACCGTCGGCGCGACGAAGAAGCCGCGCTCGGGCAGCGGGGCCTCCGGCCCGCCGGCGACCAGCCGGCCCCCGTCGGCCAGCCCTCGGGCGACGTGGCCGTCGACCCGTTCCCGCTGCGCGGCCGAGACGAGCGGGCCGAGCCGGGTGGCCGGGTCGAACGGATCGCCGAGCCGGTAGCCCGCCGTGGCCCTGGCGGCCAGGTCCAACGCCTCGTCGTAGCGGCCGCGGTGCACCAGCATCCGGGTCCAGGCGGTGCAGGTCTGGCCGGAGTTGAGGAACGCGTTGCCGACCCCCACCTTCACCGCCGTGGCCAGGTCGGCGTCGTCGAGGACGACGTTGGCCGACTTGCCGCCCAGCTCCAGGGCGACCCGGGCGATGCGGTCGGCGGCGAGGTGGGAGATCCGCCGGCCGGTGGCGGTCGAGCCCGTGAAGGAGACCATGTCCACGTCCGGGTGCGCGGCGATCGCCTCGCCCACCACCGGGCCGGTGCCGGTGACCAGGTTGACCACCCCGGGCGGGTAACCGGCCTCGTGGATCGCCTCGAACAGCAGGTACGCGGTGAGCGGCGTCAGCTCGCTGGGCTTGAGCACCACCGTGCAGCCGGCGGCCAGGGCGGGGGCCAGCTTCGCCACGACCTGGTGCAGCGGGTAGTTCCACGGGGTGATCGCCCCGACCACGCCGACCGGCTCCCGGACCACCAGCGAGTTGCCGACGGTCTCGTCGACCGGCGGCCGGGCGGCCAGCTCGACGTAGCTGTGCAGGACGGCGAGCGGCAGGCCCGCCTGGACCCGGGTGGCCACCTTCAGCGGGGTGCCGAGTTCCAGCGCGACGGTGCGGGCGATCTCCTCGGCCCGGGCGGTCAGCGCGGCGTGCAGCCGGTCCAGGCGCGCCGCCCGGTCGGCGGGCGCGGTGTCTGCCCAGCCGGGGAAGGCGGCCCGGGCCGCCGCGACGGCCCGGTCGACGTCGGCCGCCGTGCCGGCCGGCACGGTCGCGACGACCTCCTCGGTGGCCGGGTTCCGCACCGCCACGGTCTCCCCGGATCCGGCGGTGACCCACTGTCCGTCCAGGTAGAAGGCGGTCCGTGCGAGATCCATCGCGCCCCTCACGTACGTCGGCCGAAACTAGCAGTGCAAGTTTTGACCTTAGTACGCCGCGACGTCCGGCGGGAGGGGTGGCAGCGGGCCGATGTGTGCCTCGTACGTGCGCGACAGCCCGTCGATGAGCGCGTCGAGGCCGAGGGCGAACGCCCCCTCGTCCACCTGCTGCTGGTGCTCGGCCAGCCGGTGGGCCTGGGTCAGGTGCGGGTACTGCTCCGCGTACAGCCCCGGGTCCTCGACGAAGCCCCGGGCGAACGACCCGAGTGCCGAGCCGGCCACGAAGTAGCGCATCAGCGCGCCGATGTGGGTGGCCCGGGCCGGCGGCCACCCGGCGGCGACGAGTCCGCCGTAGACGGCGTCGGCCATGGCCAGCGCGGCCGGCCGCCGCCCCGGCCCCCGGGCCAGGTACGGCACGATGTTCGGGTGCGCGGCCAGTGCCGCGCGGTAGGAGTGGCCCCACCGGCGCAGCGCCTCCCGCCAGTCGACGTGGCCGAAGAACGACACGTCCACCTGGCCGGTGATGCTGTCGGCGACCGCGTCGAGGATCTCGTCCTTCGTGGCGAAGTGGTTGTAGAGCGACGGGCCCCGCACCCCGAGTTCGGCGGCGAGCCGGCGGGTGGAGAAGCCCTCCAGCCCCTCGGCGTCGATCAGCGCGGCGGCGGCCTCGACGATCCGCTGCCGGCTGAGCAGCGCCTGCCGTGGCCGGGGCATCCGTTCCTCCTCCTCGGGGTGGGTCCGCCGCAGACTCTGCCACACGGGGTCTGGACGGAATTAAACTTGCACCGCTAGTTTATGCCGCATGGACCTTCAGCTCTCCGCCGAGCACGTCGCGGTCCGCCGGCTCGCCGCCGACTTCGTGGACCGGGAGGTGCGGCCGCACGCGGCGGCCTGGGACCGGCGGGAGTCGGTCGACCCGGACGTCGTGGGCAAGCTCGGTCGGCTCGGCTTCCTCGGGCTGACCATCGGCGAGGACGACGGCGGATCGGGCGGCGACCACCTCTCCTACTGCCTGGTCCTGGAGGAACTGGGGCGGGGCGACTCGTCCGTGCGGGGCATCGTCTCGGTCTCGCTCGGCCTGGTCGCCAAGTCCGTCGCCGCGCACGGGTCCCCGGAGCAGCGGGCGCAGTGGCTGCCCCGGCTCTGCTCCGGCGCCGCGCTCGGCTGCTTCGCGCTGACCGAGCCGGACAGCGGCTCGGACGCCGCCGCGCTGAGCACCCGGGCGGTCCGCGACGGCGGCGACTGGCTGATCACCGGCGCGAAGATGTTCATCACCAACGGCACCACCGCCGACGTCGCGCTGGTCTTCGCCCGCACCGGCGGGTCGGGGCACCGCGGCATCACCGCGTTCCTCGTGCCCACCGAGGCCGCCGGCCTGACGCGCCGGGAGATCCACGGCAAGCTGGGCCTGCGTGGGCAGGCCACCGGCGAGCTGCGCTTCGACGACGTACGGGTGCCCGACTCGGCGCGCCTGGGCGAGGAGGGCGCCGGCTTCCGGCTGGCCCTCGGCGCCCTCGCCAAGGGCCGGATGTCGGTGGCCGCCGGCTGCGTCGGCATCGCCCAGGGCTGTCTCGACGCCGCGGTCTCCTACGCCGGACAGCGCACCCAGTTCGGCAAGCCCATCGCCGGCCACCAGCTCGTGCAGCAACTGCTCTCCACCATCGCCGTCGACACCGCCGCCGCGCGGCTACTGGTGTGGCGGGTGGCCGACCTCATCGACCGGGGCGAGCCGTTCGCCACCGAGGCGTCCATGGCCAAGCTCTTCGCCAGCGAGGCCGCCGTCCGTGCCGCCGACAACGCCGTCCAGGTCTTCGGGGGATACGGCTACATCGACGAGTACCCGGTCGGCAAGTACCTGCGCGACGCCCGCGTCGCCACCCTCTACGAGGGCACCAGCCAGATCCAGCACCTCCTCATCGGCCGCGCGCTCACCGGCGTGAACGCCTTCTGACCCCCAGGGAGCAACCGTGACCAGATTCGCCGACCGGGTCGCCGTCGTCACCGGCGCCGCGCGGGGCATCGGCGCCGCCACCGCACACCGGCTGGCCGCCGAGGGCGCGGCCGTCGCCGTGGTCGACCTCGACGCGGAGCGCAGCCGGGCCGTCGCCGACGAGATCACCGCGGCCGGCGGCCGGGCCGTCGGCATCGGCTGCGACGTGACCGACCCCGACGCGGTCGCCGCGACGACCGACCGCGTGGTCGAGACGTACGGCGGGCTGCACGTGCTGGTCAACAACGCCGGCATCACCCGCGACGACCTGCTGTTCAAGATGCCCCTACCGGCCTGGGAGGCGGTGCTGACCACCAACCTGACGAGCATGTTCCTCTGCTGCCAGGCGGCGCAGCGGCACATGGTCGAGGTTCGTTACGGGCGGATCGTCAACCTCAGCAGCCGCTCCGCCCTCGGCAACCGCGGGCAGGTCAACTACGCGGCGGCCAAGGCCGGCGTGCAGGGTCTGACCGCCACCCTCGCCATCGAGCTGGGCCCGTTCAACGTCACGGTGAACGCCGTCGCCCCCGGTTACGTGGCGACCGCGATGACCGCCGCCACCGCCGAGCGGGTGGGCAGCAGCCCGGAGGAGCACCAGCGGATGGTCGCCGAGCACACCCCGCTGCGCCGGGTCGCCCAACCGGCCGAGATCGCCTCGGTGATCGCCTTCCTGGCCAGCGACGACGCCTCGTACGTCAGCGGCCAGACCCTGTACGTCAACGGCGGCGCGCGCTGAGTCGCGCGTAGCACCTCACGGAACCGGAGGGGACATGGACTTCGCGCTGTCCGACACCGAGCGGGCCATCCGCGACACCGCCCGCGACTTCATCGCCAGGGAGGTGGTGCCGCTGGAGCAGGAGCTGCTCCGGCGGGAACGCGAGCACCGGCCCGGGCTGGAGCCCGGCGAGCTGCGCGAGTTGCAGCTCAAGGCGCGCGCCTTCGGCTTCTGGGGCCTCGCCACCCCCGAGGAGTACGGCGGCATGGACCTGCCGGCCGTCACCCAGTCGCTGATCTGGACCGAGATCGGCCGCTCGTTCGTGCCGTTCCGGTTCGGCGGCGAGGCCGACAACATCCTGTTCCGCGCCAACGAGGAGCAGAAGCGGGAGTTCCTGCTCCCGACCATCGAGGGCGAGCGGCGCAGCTGCTTCGCGATCACCGAGCCGGGCGCCGGCTCCGACGCGGCCAACATCCGGCTCAGCGCCCGCCGCGACGGCGGCGACTGGGTCCTCAACGGCGAGAAGACCTTCATCACCGGCGGCAACGAGGCGGACTTCGCCATCGTGATCGCCGTGACCGACCGGGAGAAGGGCGCCCGCAACGGCGGCGCCACCGCCTTCCTGGTGGACCGGTCGATGGGCTGGCGGTCGGAGTTCATCCCGACGATGGGCGAGGGTGGGCCCGCATCGCTGATCTTCTCCGACGTCCGGGTGCCGGAGCGCAACATCCTCGGCGAGCCGGGCCAGGGCTTCGCCCTCGCGATGGAGTGGATCGGCAAGGGTCGTTACACCATCCCCTCGCACGCGGTCGGCATCGCCGAACGGGCCCTGCGGATGGCCGTCGAGCACGCCAACACCCGGCACACGTTCGGCCGGCCGATCGGCGAGAACCAGGCGATCCAGTGGATGATCGCCGACTCCGAGACCGAGCTGGAAGCGGCCCGGTGGCTCATCCTGCGGGCCGCCTGGACGGTGGACCAGGGGATGGATCCCCGGCACGCCTCGTCGATGGCGAAGCTCTACGGCGCCGGCATGGTCAACCGGGTGGTCGACCGGGTGCTCCAGATCCACGGCGGCATGGGATACACCCGGGAGCTGCCCATCGAGCGCTGGTACCGGCAGGTCCGGCTCTACCGGATCTTCGAGGGCACCGACGAGATGCAGCGGCTGATCATCGCGCGGGACCTGCTGCGCGGCTACACCAAGCTGGGCGGGCACCTGGCATGAGGATCTTCGCCTCCCTCGACGAGCTGACCGCCGCGGTCGGCGAGACCCTCGGCCCGGGCGACTGGCAGCGGATCGACCAGAGCCGCGTCGACCTCTTCGCCGACGCCACCGACGACCACCAGTGGATCCACCTCGACCCGGAGCGGGCCGCCGCCGGCCCCTACGGCGGCACGATCGCCCACGGCTTCCTCACCCTGTCCCTGCTGCCGGCGCTGGTCGGCCGGCTCTACCGGGTGCGGGGGGTGCGGATGGGGGTCAACTACGGGCTCAACCGGGTCCGGTTCCCCGCCCCGGTGCCGGTGGGCAGCGCGGTGCGGGCCACCGCCACCATCGCCGGGGTGTCCCCGGTGGACGGCGGCGTGCAGCTGGTCACCGGGGTCACCGTGGAGTGCGACGCGGGCGCCAAGCCCGTCTGCGTCGCCGAGACCGTCAGCCGGCTCTACCTCGGGCCGGCGGCCGGCTGACCTGGCTCCGCCCTCGGGCCGCGTCGGCTGACCCGGCTCCGCCCTCGGCCGCGTCGGCTGACCCGGCTCCGCCCTCGGGCCGCGTCGGCTGACCCGGCTCCGCCTCGGGCCCGTGCCGGCCGTGTCGGCTGCACCGGCAGCGCGGCGGCCTCGTGCGGGTCGGCGCGCCGGCCGGCCCACCATCCGGTGCGCCGGCCGCCATGACGTCGGGCCAGGCGCGCCGGGGGTGTGGATCTTCGCCGCGCCCGGCAGCCGGCACGCCACCGCGTCGACGCCGCCGGTGGGCGCGGCCGGGGCATGTCCGGCGAATGGCAAGGAAACGTCATGGCCGCCGGGCGACCCTCGTCGCACGATCCGACGGGGGGATGGGGGTGTACAGCATGCGGCGCGAGCCAAGCTGGGGCTGACCCATCGGTGCGCGGACGTGGCCCGGCGCCCCAGCCCGGGCCACGCCCGTCCCCTCCCGAGGGACGCCGGCGACCTCGGGGGCGTCAGGCGACGAGACGTGCGAACGGTACGCGGGTGGGGCGAGCAGCGGGTCGTCCGTGAACACCGTGGCCGTGCCGCCGAACGGGCTGTCCGTCCGGGTTCTCGCCGGCGGCCGAGGAGCCCGCGCCGTCGGATCGTGCGGACGGCGTCCGGCTCGCGCTCGCCGCGGGGCGCGCCGGCGGAGTGGTTCGTCGCGGCCCGGCTCCCCGGCTCCCCGGCGGTCCGGCTCCGACGGCCGTCGCGGTGCGTACCCGGCCGTCGCGGTGCGTGCCCGGCCGCCGCGGGACGGCGTCGAGGCGAATCGCCCGCGTGCGACCCGCCCGGCCGGCCACGGGCCGATCCGGCCAACGTCGTCGGCGGGATTGGGGCTGCTCGCCGTCCCCCGCCTGGCCCGCGTGCCGTGACGG
>NZ_JBPQTP010000082.1:0-30244 GCF_051386395.1 Micromonospora sp. URMC 106 | reverse complement strand
TCGCCCTCACCCGCAACGAGGCCCGCTACGAGCTGCCCGACGCCGGCCCGGAGACCGGCATCGAGGTGTGGCACCGCCGCTCCGCCGGCGAACGCTGACCGCCTCCGAAATCCGGAGGCGATCGCGGGTGCGCCGCGGCTAGGGTGGCGCGGTGCCCGACCTCCAGCGGCTCGCCGCCCACCACGCCGCCGCCCTGCTGCGCTTCGAACTCGACAACCGGGAGTGGTTCGCCCGGTCGGTGCCGGACCGGGGCGACGCGTACTTCGCCGACTTCGACGCGCGGCACGCGGGGCTGCTCGCCGAGCAGGAGACCGGGGTTTGCCACTTCCACGTCCTGGTCGACGCCGACGGGACGGTGCTGGGCCGGTTCAACCTGGTCGACGTCGCCGACGGCGAGGCCGAGCTGGGCTACCGGGTGGCCGAGCGGGCCGCCGGGCGCGGGGTGGCGACCGACGCCGTCCGCCGCGTCCTGGCGCTGGCCCGCCGGACGTACGGGCTGCGCCGGCTGACCGCCATGACCACTCTGGACAACGCCGGCTCCCTCGCGGTGCTCCGGCGCACCGGCTTCACGCGGGTCGGCGAGGTGTCACTCGACGGGCGCCCCGGTCTGCGGTTCGCCCGCGAGCTGACGGCCGACGACTGACGCGCCGGACATCCGCTCCCGGACGGCCTCCAGCGCCTCGAAGGCGTACGCCCAGTTGTGGCACTTGAAGCTGCGCAGCCCCTCGATCGAAGTGCGGCAGTCGGAGCAGCGCACCCCGGCGATCGCGTCCGGGACCTCGGTGTTGACGTACTTGCGGTCGCCGAGGATGACCGTCGCGATCATCATCCGGTCGTGTACGCCGGAGAGCGCCGAGGAGACGATGTCGTACCAGTTGACCCGCCGGCCGCACTTCGGGCAGTCCGGCTCGTCGCCGCTGACCCACAGCGGGGCGCCGATGCTGCGCAGCGGCATGCCGAGCAACTTCTCGATCCGGCGCACGTCCGACTCGGGTGTCGTCCACCGGTGCTCGCCGGGCAGCGACGCGGGCGAGTCGTAGACGGCACGGAACAGGACCCGGGTCGACCTCCACGGTTTCGCGCTGACGGGTCATCGGCGTGCCTCCTCACGGTCGGTGCCCCCACCGTCGCCGCAGGTGGGGGCAGGCTCAACCGGATCAACGACACGGCGGGCCCAACCGGATCAACGTCCCGGCGGGCCGGCGGATCGC
Organism: Micromonospora sp. URMC 106; assembly: GCF_051386395.1. Taxonomy (NCBI): domain Bacteria; kingdom Bacillati; phylum Actinomycetota; class Actinomycetes; order Micromonosporales; family Micromonosporaceae; genus Micromonospora; species Micromonospora sp. URMC 106. The sequence continues at coordinate 29,033 of NZ_JBPQTP010000082.1, read as the reverse complement.
CCGTCGGGGCCGGCGGCATCCGCCGACCGGTTCAGCCCTGCGGTGGCGGCGGCAGTTCGGCGTGCCGCACCCGGTAGCCGCCGTCGGTCACCGGGGCGAAGGGCGCGGGCGCCATGCAGGTGCCCGCGCTGCCCTCCCGCCACTGCCCGTCCGGGCCCTGGTCGGCGTTGACCACCGCCCAGGAGAAGCCGACGCGGTCGTGGCCCGGCCCGTCGTACACGCTGAAGCCCAGCCGCCGCCCGACGAGGTCGGCCACCGGCGCGTCGGCCTCGGTGACCACGGCGGTGAGGGTCGCGGTCCGCGCGGCCGTGACCAGGCAGTCGACCCGGGCCGCGAAGCGGACGGTGGAGCCGTCCGCCGCGACCCGGTGGGCGATCCGCACGGTCCCGGTCGCGTCGGTGGGCAGGCCCTGCGGCGCCCCCGGCATGGGCCGGGTGTACGGGGTGGCGCGCGCGTCGAAGCTGAAGCTGCGCACGTCCCGGTCCGGCGCGAACGTCAGCCGGACGTCCCCGGCTCCGGTCACGCTCGCCGTCCTCGGCGTCTGCGGTGCGTTCGCCGTCGTCGGCGTGGCGCTCGCCGACGGCGCGGCCACCAGCGCCGTGGCGGCCACCAACGCGACCGCGCCCACCCCGCGCAACGTCTTGTTCATCCGGTCCTCCTGGCCCTCGCGGCGACCCGGCGTCGCCGTCGGCCTCCACGTTGCCGGCGGGCGGTCCCGAGCACCTCCCGCCGTGGGGCGAGCCGTCTCCTTCCCGCGGGGGAGGGCGGGCCTAGCCGGTGATCTTCGCCAGCGCGCGCTGGATCATGCCGAGGGTGCGGACGGACCGCTGCGGCACCTCGGCCTCGGGGACGCTCTCCAGGATCGCCGCGATGCCGCTTCGCCCCTGCCGCATGCGCTCCGGCTCTCCCCGCCGCTAGTGGTCGTTCAGCATGAACAGCACCGTCCGGTGCTCGGCGTCTAGGAACGCCACCCGCCCGCGCGTGGCCGGCGGGGCCTCGTCGTACGACCGGCTGTGCAGCCAACGGGCACCGGCCGGGACGAACGGTTGGAGCCCGGGCCACACGTCGGCGGGCGTCTTGCCCTGACCGAGGTGGGCCGGAGCGCCGGCCGCGAGGGGCACGAAGTCGTACCGCTCCGCCAACCTCCGCGCGTCCTGCGGGTGCAGCCTGACGACACCCTGGTAGGCCCAGTCCGTCGGACCAGGCACCCGCGAACAGGGATCGCCCAACGCGCGAGCCTGCCAGTGGATCTCGGGATAGTCGCCGAGGTCCGGCAGTTCCTCCGGTGGGTCCCAGCGGTCGGCCCGGACCTTCGCCTCCGCCTCGCGCACCGACTTCCGGCACCCCTGCGCCTCGCGCGGCGGCCCGCCGCCGCAGCCGGCGACCAGCCCGATCGCCGCGGCGACGGCGACGGCGCGGGCGCGCGTCCCTGCTCCCATGGCGAGGACAGTAGATGGCCGCCGCTCGCCGCTCGATCTTTGGCGGTCGGCCCCGACGGGTCGCCGGGGGACGTCGGCGCCCGGCGTGCCGGGGTCAGCCCTCGTAGAGCGGGTGGTCCGTGGTGTTCGGCTCCGTGTCGTCGACACCGATCGCCCGCAGGTCGGCCGTGCTGAACGTCAGCTCCGCGCGGTCCCCGAGCATCATCGCGACGAGCGCGTCGAGCATCTCCAGGTGGCTCTCCCGCGACTCGGCGGTCAGCGCGTCGATGCGCCGGCTGGCGGCCATGACGCGCTCGCCCTCGGCCCCCGCCTCCTCGATCTTCCGGATCAGCAGGCCAGCTTCCAGGAAACCGGACCACGGAGTGCGCAGGGCGAAGAACGAGTCGGCCGTCGAGGAGAACAACCTGAACCGCACCCGGTGGGTGAGGCTGTCGACGGCGTCCTCGTGCAGCCGCAGGCCGAAGAGTCGCTGGAGCCCGTCGAGCATCGCCGTGTAGTGCGCCCTCAGCGCCGCGTTGTAGGCCGAGGAATCGGGCCGGTAGCCACCGAATCCCCGCTCCTGTGCGGCGAGATGGACGCGGACGAGGTCACGCCGGTCGTACATGCAGCCCTCCCCGTGGTGAATCACGGACGCTACCTCGTCCGCTCGACGGCGTAGCGTTGACGCATGATCACCTGTGTCGTCGACTACGTGATTGATCCCGGCAAGCTGGACGAGTTCGAGCGGTTCGCCCGCCGCTGGATGGAGCTGGTGGCGCGGCACGGGGGGACTCACCACGGCTACTTCCTTCCCGCGGAAGGCGCCAGTGACCGCGCACTCGCCCTGTTCAGCTTCCCGAGCCTCGCCGCGTACGAGCAGTACCGGTCGCTGTTCGGCACCGACCCGGATTTCGTGGCGGCCGACCGCATCCGTGACGACAGCGGCTGCGTCCTGCGCTACGACCGCTCCTTCATGCGCCCCCTGCTGCCGCCGTCCCGCCCTTGACCTCAACCGAACTTGAGATCTTAGCCTCGGGCCCATGACAGGCTCGATGCTCGACGAGGCGTACGAACGGGTGCGGCACACCGGCCCGGAGCGGGACGGTTGGCTGTCCAATCACGCGCCGATGGCGGTGGAGGCGTTGGCACACCGCGGTCACGAACAGGCCGTCCACCGGTGGCTCGACTCCTACGCGGACCGGCTGGAGGAGCGGCCGCGCGGCATCCGGCCCATTCCCGCCGACGAGTGGCGTGACCCGCTCGGCGACCCGGTCCGCACCGGCGACTGGCTCGACTACTTCGACCGCGAGCTGGCCGGCGAACACTGGCGCGAGGTGCTCGTCCGTTGGTGGCCGCGCCTGCTCCCCGGCATCGCCGCGGGCGCCACCCACGGCGTGATCCGCGTCGGCCACGCCGTACGCGCGTTGCTCGACGAGGAGACCGGCCCGCGCGTCGCCGAGCTCGGTCAGGGGCTGGCCTACTGGGCCGCCCGGTGGCAACCCCTCGCCCCGCCCGGCACCGGGCCGTACCGGACGACCGACCCCCGGTCCGCGCTCGACGCGGTGCCCCGCGTGCCCGACCAGCGGTCCGGCATCCGCGCCCGCCTCGCCCAGCTGGCCGACCTGGCCGGGTGGCCGGCAGCGGCGGGCGCGGTGCCCGGCGGCGACACGGACGACGTGCCGGCCCGGCTCGCCGGCATCGTCGACGCCGCCGTCGTCCGACACGGCACGCACGGATACGCCAGCCCTGTCATGCTCGTGCACGCCGCCACCGCGCCGAACGCGGTCCTGCGCACGCTGCCCGCGCTGCCGGGAGCGCTCTGGGCGCCGAGTCTCGCCGCCGCCTGGGCGGCGACGGCCGCGGTGACCGCCGCCTACGCCCCCGCGGCGGCGCGGCCCGCTCCGCCCGTCACCTCCGGTCTCGACGCCGACGAGGTCATGCGCCGCGCGACGGACACCGGCGATGCCCACGCCATCAAGTTCGTCGACACCGCGATCGATGCGTACGCCCGCAGCGGCAGCCCCGCGATCCTCGCCGTCGCCGCCGGATCGACAGATCAGATCGCCGCCGACTGACCGTCGCCGGGAGACGCGAGCGGGTACGCCCGCGCGAGCCGCAGCCATGGGGGCCTGCCGTCACCGCCGTTCGACGACCTCCGACTCGTGGGGGATGCCCTGCTCGACCGCGACCGGCGGCCCGTCGGGCCGGCGCCACACCCGATAGTCCCGGAAGGACAGGGGGACGCCGCGCGCGGTGAACGGATCCGCCGAATCCATGATCTGGATGTGCAGGTGCGGCTGCGTGGAGTTGCCCGAGTTGCCGCAGGCACCCAACTCCTGGCCAACCGCGACCGACTCGCCCTCGTCCACCCGGATCGAGCCGGCGCGCAGGTGCGCGAGCACGACGTACCCGCCGCGGTTGTCCAGTTCGAGGATCACATGGTTGCCCGCGATGGCGCCCGCGCCCCCGCGAACCCGGGCCGCCTGGGTCAGGGCGTAGGGCACCCGCGCGAGCGGCGACCGCCGCGCCACGAGGTCCGGCTCGCCGTCGTGCACCGACACCACCCGGCCGGCGGCGGGCGCGAGGATGGGCTGACCGAACGCGAAGAACCGCTCCACCGGCTCCGTGGACAACAGCGCGCGCCAGTCCCGCGCGGTCGCCGTGCGCCGTCCCCGCACCGCGACGAAGTCCATGGCGTACGTCGTGGCGAACAGGTCGGTGCCGTGGCTCGGCACGCGCCGCGCCGGGCTGTTCCGCGCGAGCCACGTGCCGTCAAACGGCAGCGAGAGTACGACCGGTTCGGGTGTGGACATCGCGGGTCCTTCCGTGTCGCCTGCTCGTGGCGGGGCGCGAGCGCCAGGCGCGTTTCTCCGCGCGGTCACGTGCCACGAGCCTCCCGCGCCGACCGGCGGGCGATCGGCCCGCCACGTCGTGTCCCGCACCACTGACGACCCTGGCACAGGTGCGCAAGCTTGGCGGCCGGAGGAGTCGCGGGTACTGTGCCTCGGGTGAGCCCTGAGTCAGACAGAGTGGAGCCGCCGGTCGCTCGGCGGCGGGTTGTCCTCTGACCAGTGACCGATCGGTTCCCGATCGGGTCTCGCTTCCAGTGACCGGACACGTGTCCCGCGCGTCCGGCCCAGTTCCGTCTCTCGTCCCGGCTTCCCGGTTGACGTAGGTCGCTGCCCGGCGCGCGCTGCCTCTGCTCGCGTATCTCAGCGCTGGAGTCGACCCCTTGCCTCTGTTTGTCTACGTCCTCAGCCTTGCCGTTTTCGCGCAGGGAACCTCCGAGTTCATGCTGTCCGGTCTCGTACCGGGCATCGCCCACGACATGTCCGTGTCCGTGGGGGCCGCCGCGGGCCTGACCTCCGCGTACGCCGTCGGGATGATCGTCGGGGCGCCGGCCATGGCCGTGCTCAGCGCCCGATGGCCACGTCGTCGGGCGCTGGCGGGCTTCCTGGCCGCGTTCGTCGTCGTGCACGTGGTCGGTGCGGTCACCACGAGCTTCCCGGTGCTGTTCGGCACCCGCATCGTCGCCGCGATCGTCAACGCCGGCTTCCTCGCGGTCGCGATGTCCGCCGCCACCGCCCTGGCCGGCCCGGCACGGCAGGCCAGAGCCACGGCGGTCATGTTGTCCGGGGTGACGCTGTCGTGCGTCGCCGGCGTGCCGGCGGGCGCGCTGCTCGGTGACCGCTTCGGCTGGCGGTCGGCGTTCTGGGCGGTCGCCGCGCTCTGCCTACCCGCCTTGGCGCTCGTGTTCCGGTCGGCGCCCGCCGCCGCGGCCCGCCGCCGGGACGTCTCGATCAGGGGGGAAGCGCGCGAGTTGGGGTCGCGCCCCGTGCGGCTGGCGATGACCCTCGCGGCGCTGGTCAACGGGGCGACCTTCGCGACGTTCGCCTACCTCGCCGTCATCGCGACGGAGGTCACCCACCTGCCGGGCGGCGCGGTGCCCGGGCTGCTCGCCGCGTTCGGGGTGGGCGCGTTCGTCGGGGTCACGGCGGCCGGTCGGATCGGCGACGGACAGCTACGGCGGGGCCTGGTCCTCGCCGTGTGTGCCCTGCCTGCCGGATGGGCGGTGCTGGCCGCCACCAGCGCCCACACCGCCCCGTTGTTCGTCGTGACGATCATCCAGGGCGGGCTGTCGTTCGGCATCGGCTCGATGCTCGTCAACCGCGTCATGGTGGTCGCCTCCCGCGCGCCGTCGCTGGGCGGGTCGTTCGCCACGGTCGCGCTGAACGCCGGCGCGTTCCTCGGACCGCTCCTCGCCGGCATCGCGACCGAGACGACGCACGACTACCGCCACGCCGCGTGGGTCAGCGCCGCGCTGGCCGCGGCGGCGGCCGTCGTCATCGTCGCCGCCCGGACGCGAGCCGCCGTGGCGGCTCCGAGGTGACACGCCGCCCTGACCAACCGGGTGCGCGACGGCGTGCACCCGCATTCGCCGGTGCGCGGACCACGCGCATCTGCCCAATGGGCGAGCCCCGAATTGGATCTACCCGTCGCGCCGGTGCGGTCACTAACGTCGGACCCGTACCGAGACCGTCCTTTGCTGAGGTGACCCGAGGATGTCCTATCCACCGCCGCGGTACGCCAGCGACGCGGGAGCGGTCAGCGCGACCTTCCGGCGCGCCGACACGCCGCCCGACCTCACGATCGGCGTCAGGTCCCGGGTCGGTCACCTGGCCACCGGAGCCACCACCGACGGCCAGTTCGGCCTCTACCGGTGGGACATGGCGGCGATCCCACCGGGCAACAGCACGCCCGGCGGGCACTTCCACCGGACCTTCTCCGAATCGTTCTTCATCCTGGACGGCACCGTGTCGCTCTACGACGGCGACACCTGGCGCGACGCCGCCGCGGGCGACTTCCTGTACGTGCCACCGGGCGGCATCCACGCCTTCCGCAACAACTCCGGGGCAGCCGCCTCGATGCTGGTGCTGTTCACGCCCGGCGCGCCGCGCGAGGCGTACTTCGAAGAGCTCGCCGACATCGTCGCCACCGGCCGGCAGCTCACCGAGGACGAGTGGACCGAGCTGTACGCCCGCCACGACCAGTACGAGGTGAAGATCTAGCACGGGCCGGGCGGCTTGCCGCCCGGCCCGCCCCCGTCCGCCGGGTGCCGGCCCGCCCGGCTCCGCGCGGGCTACCCGAGCGCCTGCCGGGCCCCCTCGCCCATGGGGTCCTGGCGGGTGGGCAGGCGCTGGACGGTTGGCAGCACCTCCTCCTGGAAGACGCCGTGCAGCCGCCGCAGCTCCCCCGCCGGATGCTCGGCGTCGTCGACCCGCACGTCCCAGAGCGGGTACGGCTGGTCGCCGATCACCGTCACGGTCGCCGACCGGGCGCCGTGCCGGTCACCGCCGGCCTCCTCACCGGCCTCGATGACCCGCACGAGCCGCTCCGCCAGGTCGAGTTCCCGGCTTTCCTCGAACACCCGGACGATCTCCGCGAGCGTCTCCGGGCCCACCAGGCGGTTGCCCTGCGCCGCGTAACCCGGCCCGGTGCGGTGCCCCGCCCAGGCCGCCGTACGGGAGCCGGTGAAGGCGTGCGAGCGCCCCTGGCGGTCGACCATGCCGACCTGCCGCACCTCCCGACCCGGATCGCGGGCCAGCAACTCGGTCAGGACGTCCTGCGGCGAGCGTCCCTCGCCGAGCAGCGGCAGGCCGTCGTAGGCCAGGAACGGATTGGGAGTGGCCTGGGTCGCCACCGCGCCACCGCCGGCGTGGACGTGTGCGACGAGCTTGCCCACCGCAGGCCGGGCCGTCAGGGCGCCCACCCCGAGCTGGCCGGTACGCGGACACCGCGCGGCGATCGAGAAGGTCACGGCCAGCGGGTACCCGGACGAGTGACCGGCATGCCGACGGACGTACCCCACGTGCCGGTGGCCAGGTCGGGTGCCTGCCTGAGCCCGGTCCTAAAGTGGTCGCCATGGCCGACATCGAGTTCACCACGCCGCCGACGCTCCCGCAGCCCAACGGGTACAGCCATGCAGCCACCATTGGTCCGGGTTGCCGGCTGGTCTGGACGTCGGGTCAGGTGCCCATCGCCGCAGACGGCACCGCAGCGCCCAGTGACGACTGGGAGGCCCAAACCCGCCAGGCCATGCGCAATGTCGGTGCCGCCCTGTCCGCCGCGGGCGCGACCTGGGACGACGTCTTCAAGCTCACCTTCTACCTGACGGATACCTCTGCGCTGGCGGTCGTACGGGCGGTACGGGACGAGTTCATCAACACCCAGCGGCCACCGACCAGCTCCCTTGTCCAGGTAGCAGGTCTGTTCCGACCGGATCTGCTGATCGAGATCGAGGCGGTCGCAGCAATCGCCGACCGCTGAACCTCACGACGGGGACCATGCCGGGCGACCGGATCCGGCATGAAGATCAGGGCTGTTGACCTGCGGAAAAGTGGGCGGTGCAGGTGGCCGGCGGGGACGTGGCCCAGGTCCTCGGCGGCGGCGACGAGCTGCGCGCCCGGGCAGAGGGCGAGCGGCACCGGGGTGCTCTACCGCGCGGAAACCTTTGGGGTGGAGTCGGACAGGTGTGGCGCTTCCAGGCAGTGCAGTGCGATCTCGGCCGCGTGCTGCATCGCGGCGCGGGTGCGTTCCGGTGGCTCGGCGTGCTGGAGGCTGGTCACGGCGGCCGCGCTGATGGCTCCCATCAGCGCGCCGACGACGGCTGCCGCGGTGACCTCGTCGAGTGCTTGCGGGTAGGCCCGGTGCAGCGCCTCGGCGATACGGGTCTGAGCGGTGAAGATGGTGTGCAGCACGCGAGCCTGAACAGTGGGTGTGGTGACCACCAGCTGCGCACGCAGCGCCGCCAGCCCGCTCGGTAGGTCACCTGCGGCGGTGTCGGCGATCATGCTTCGCGTCGCTTCGGCCAGTACCTCCTGGATCGACGCGCCGGGCTTCCGTGCCGCGATGGCCTGTACGGCCAGGTCGATCCTCCTGCTGCCGTCAGCCAGCAGGACGTCCTCCTTGGTGGCGAAGTGCAGGAAGAACGTGCGCTTGCTGACGTCGGCGGCCTCGGCGATGTCAGCCACGCTGGTCTGGTCGTAACCCTTCGCGGTGAACAGGCGGACCGCCGCGTTCACCAGCGCCTGCCGGGTGAGCTGCTTCTTGCGTTCACGGCGTCCAAGGTCCTCTGGCACGGGACGAGCGTAGTACACCGCGTATATCAGTTCACCCGGTGTATGAGTACACTGAGTGCATCGAGTTGGATGAAGCGGAGCGAGGTGCCGAATGGGCGAGTTGACTGGACGGACGGTGCTGGTGACCGGTGCCGGGCGGGGCATCGGCCGGGCGGAAGCGTTGTATCTGGCCGCCAGCGGCGCGAATGTGGTCGTGAACGACCCCGGCGTGGAGATCGACGGGCGCGGCGGCGATGCCAGCGTCGCCGCCGCTGTGGTCGACGAGATTCGCGCACAGGGCGGGCGCGCGGTCGCCGACACCGGCAGCGTCACCGATTGGACGGCCGCCCAGCGCATGGTCGAGCTGGCCGTCGCGGAGTTCGGCGACCTGCACGCGGTGGTCAACAACGCCACGATCGAGATCAACAAAGGGCTTGAGCGGCTGACCGAAGCGGAGTTCGACGACGTGGTGGCGGTCAAGCTGAAAGGGACCTTCGCGGTGAGCCGCTGGGCCACGGCGTACTGGCGTGACCGGCGAGACGAAGGAGTCCGCATGGACCGCGCCATCGTCAACACCGCGTCGGGCTCCGGGCTGCTCAATCCCTTGCCCACCCAGACGAACTACGCGGCGGCGAACGCCGCGGTCGCGGCCATGACCACGGTGCACGCGCTGGAACTGCGGCGGTTGGGAGTTCGGGTGAACTGTGTCAGCCCGTCGATGGTGCGCACTCGGCTGACGAACCCCGTGCCAGGCATGGATCAGACGCCGCCGGACGGGGAACCGGACCCCAAGGACCCTCGTTGGGTGGCTCCCCTCGTCGCCTACCTGGTCAGCGAGGCGTGCTCACTGACCGGACAAGTGCTGTCGGTGCGTGGCGGCTCGATCGCGGTCAACCACGGCTGGTCGCGCGGCGCGCAGGTCAACAAGGACAAAGCGCTCTGGACGGTTCCCGAGCTGGCGGCAGAACTGACAGCACTGCCACTCGAGGATCCGTTCGACCGGCTGGCGACCGCACTCGGCAGCGCTCTGGGCATCCAGGGCCGCGACAAGTTCGAAGCGATGGTCAACGCAGAGCTCGACAAACGCTGAGAGCTCCTGACGAAGCGAATTCTCATTGGTGCCTGGCCAGCGACGATGGGCCGTGGCTCGGGTCCGAGTCCTGGGTGGAACGTGATCGTCTGGTGACGCTGGACTTTGACCGTCGGAGGCCCGAAGTTAGGGTTCCCGCCGTGACGCGACATGCGGATGATCGGGACCGGGCGGGCTTGAGGCAAGCGCTTCACGAGTTGGTCCTACGGCTGGACAGCGATCAGGGCCCCGATCGTCGGCGACGTACCGCAGGCCTTGTTGAACAACTCGCCAGGCCAGCGGCCGGGTTCCTTCAGCCCAGTTTGGAGGAACTGCTACATCACTATGTTGCCGCCGACGACTCTGTTGCTCGAGATCAGATCGCGCGTGTGCTGGCGGGGGCATGCGAAACCGCCGCGTTGCCTGCGCTGTTGCGGGCGCTTGTCGGGGACCGCAACGACGACGGCGACACGCTGCAATGTGACGTCCTGAAATTGTTCCGCGACTCACACGCGGAGGCGTTGGCGCAGGTCATGTCATGCCTTGCCGCCGAGGATGCCGGTCTGCGCCGTGTGGGGGTGTGGGGCCTGAGCGTTCTCGACTGGAGTCAGCAAGACGCATACGTCGAGCTGATCGTCAAGGCCGGGTCGGACGTGGATGCGTCGGTTCGATCCGAGGCGACAAGTGCGCTCGGGTCGGTTTTCGGAGCGGGCCATCCCCGAGCTCGGGAAGCAGTTATGGCCGCAGCCCAGGATGTTGATGTCGAGGTCAGGTGCCGCGCGGTGGAGGCCTTGAGATCGTGGTCCGACGCCGAGGCAGAGAATTTGTTGCTGACCTGTGCCGACGACCCGGACAGTAGGGTGCGAGTTCAGGCCGCCTGGGCGCTGGCCGGCGTTCGGAGACCGGAGGCGGGAGCGATCATTCGGCGTCTCCTGAAAGACGATGAAGTACACGTCCGACACGCAGCGTCTCAAGTCTCGGAGCTGTCTCAAGTCTCGGAGCTGCTTCCGCCACTTACAACTCCTGACGAAATGATGTTGGGCGTGTCCTCAGGACGTGAGGGTCGTGCTGTCTGAACGTGAGGAGGGGTAAGCAGCCGCCGTGGATCGTCTCGGACGAACTGCGGGAGTGAGGCCGCGCCGGAGGCGCGCCTGTGTCTCGACCAAACTCAAGCCCCGGATCTGCGCCTGGTCGGTGGCCTCCTGCGGAACGCGGACAGCACACGGCGGGAAACCTCGCGTCGACCAAGATCGGAGCTGAGGTGTGCCCTGGTTGTGCCCGATGATCTTCGTCTGACGTTTCCGCAGCTCAGAAGTGGTTTGAGTGGGCCGCCAGGGACTCGAACCCTGAACCTATGGATTAAAAGTGGCCAGGGTGTGACAAAATGTCACGAAAACTCTCTACCATCGTGGCATTGGTTGGCCGTCCGAGCATTAGCAGCGGTGTCCCGCCGTGTCCGCGCTGGTCCAGGTCCCGGTTGCAGAACGTGGTGCGGCGGAAATGTGCCGGCCATGGGGTCATGTCCGGGGTTCACTCGGTGAATCCGTCCTGGGTTGGGGACGTCCGAGCACCCGGGGAGCGCCCACGACCTCATCGGTGGACGCCGCGATTCCGCCCGGCTTCTCGGCTGAATGTCCGCCTACCTGTCGCGGCCTTCAGGAGGCGGACCGGATCGGGAAGAAAATAGGAGCGCGTACTGATCTTCGCCGGCCATGCTGGTGCCCATGAAGCTTGCTGAGGCCTTGGCGCTGCGCGCGGATGCGGCGCGGCGCGCCGAACAACTCCGTGCCCGCATCACGGCCAGCGCCCGCTATCAGGAGGGTGAGGCGCCGGCTGAGGACGCCTCGGCTCTCCTCGCCGAGGCGGGCGACGCACTCGGTGAGCTGGAGTCGCTGATCCGGCGGATCAATCGCACCAACGCCGCCACGGCCGTGGAGGGGGTGGGCACGCTCACGGACGCGCTCGCGCGTCGCGACGTGCTCCGTCTGCGGCACAGCGTGGTCACGTCCGCCGCGGACGCCGCAGCGGGTGAAGGTCAGCGTGGATATCGGCAGCTGCGGTCGGAGTTGAAGATGATTCCGGCGCTGCCGGTGGCCGAGCTGCGCAGGCAGGCGGATGACCTTGCCCGGCAGCTTCGCGAGGTGGACACGTTGATTCAGCGGACGAACTGGGAGGTCGAGCTGCTGGACTGAGGAGTTGCGGAGCAGGTAGTCGACGTGGAGGTGTGCACGAACCCGCGAGCCGGCGGGTAATCCGGCTCACTCCTGGCGCGCCGCGGGCAGGCGTGGGGGTTCGATTCCCCGGCACACATCGCACGCCCAGCACAGCACACAGGTGACGGCGCACAGGGCACGGCACACCACCGGGTGCAGATCCACGACGGCGAGGGTGGGACAGGGGACTTCCGCAACCTCATACAACAAGGTCCGGCCGATTCCGGCCGCCGTCGGGACGCGCGATTGGGCGACGGAGGACGCACCCAGGCATCCACTACGGCGCGGCTACCGGGTAACCGATCGCGGCGAGGTCCTCCTGCGCCATGGCGACAGTGAGTTGAGGGTTCAGGGCGCGGACCACTGCGTCGGTTAGGGGCCGGTACTCGACGATGTGCGCGACCGCCATCCGGTCCACCTCGATCTCGTAGTAGTCGCCGCAGAACTCGACGAACCGGTCCACGATGTCGTCGAGCAGGATGTCAAGCATGCCGGAGCCGTCCGGCCCGACGTCGTCGTACGGCCCGAGCAACGGTGGGAAGTCGATGCCGTTTCCAGCGCGCCAGCGGTTGTCTTCCTTCAATCGCCACAGCACGGCGGTGGCGATAAACTGCCCCGTATCGTCGCAAAAGGCAGGTTCGGCCACCTGCGGGTGAAACGCTTCTGGAAGGCCGTCAAGCAGGCCCGGCCACAACTCGTGGTCGGCGTCGCGGTAGGGCGACATCGCCGATTCATGATCGAAGACCCGGATGAACGTGCCGTGGCTCGTGAAGACGATGGCCCACTCGTCGCCGCTGCCGTTGCTCATGAACGCCGCTTCATTCCGGCCCCAGCGAGAGGTGTAGCCGTAGTAGGGCGCCCCGCCGTCGATGATGCGTTCCAGAACGGCCAGCGCCTTGCAACGTTTCCGTAACTCGTCGATAGCGGGCAGCCGGGCGGCGATGTCGTACGCGGTCACCGGGCGAGCCTACGGGTGATAGAGACGTCGTCCGGCAAGCAGGGAGTCGTCGTGAATCAGTCTTCGTCAGTAGCCAGCACCGCGACCATGACGCCGCCGCCCTTGCCGATCACGAACGCGTCCATGACGTGTCGGGTGGCCGGTTCCCATGAGACCAGGTTGGTGTTTGTCCACCAACGGGTTCCATGGCCCAGCAGCTTCACCAGCGCCCGGAACACATCACCAGCGCGCTCCTGCGAGTATCGGTCCCGCGCCCCGTAGGCGAGTGTGCGTGAGGTCATTCCGATCAGTAGGGCGTAGGCGATGTCCTGGCTTGCCTCGCTCATCCGCGCGGACAGCTGCGCCGCGTCCTGCGGGGCCTGCGGCGGGGCTCCGGTTGGACCGCCAGCATCCACAACGGCGGCGCCGGTCAGGAACGCGAACGCGAGGAAGGGGTCGCTGGTGTCGATGGATCGGATCAAGGTCCACAGCTGGCCGTTGCCGTACGGGCCCGGCAGCCCGGCCAGAAGCTGCCGGATCCGTACGAGCCGCTCGGTGGCATCCACCGCCGATCACCCGGTCTGCTCGACCGGCCGGAACGCGTGGACCACCTCGATGAGCCCGACGATGTGCCGGTTGAACTCGTCGAGCTCCTCGGCCGGCACCCACAGCTCAAGGATGTCGCGGCCACCGACCTGCCGGACAGGGTATCGGGCGGCGAACTCCTGGTCGACGTGGAACCGGGTGACGTAGCCGACGCCGGAGGCGGGAACGTTCCAGTCCCGGGCGATCATGATCGCGTACTGCTCGTTGAGGACGGGATAGAAGATCGGCTGGTCGGGAAGCCGCGCCGGCCAGGCCTTCCAACCGGACGCGCGGACGAGCTCAAGCTCCTGCGGACCGGTCGGCCGCCATAGCGTCATCGTCTCCGTCACCACAGCTCTCCTTCTCCGATCGAGAAACGGTATCGGCAGTCGCGAAACGTGCTGGTGCCGGACCGCGCGGGTCTGGCAGCCTGCTGGTCGGGCCCGAGACGGATCCCCTGCCGGATCGTCAAGATCCGGATTAACGCACTGCGGCGTCAGACTCCACAGCAGCGGTCATGAAGCTCGGTAACTTCCTTCTCACCTTCCTTCCTCGGGCATGGCGCCTTCCTCCACTCGTTCCTGATGCGTCTACCCGGGATCTGGCAGGTGCGGATCGGGCAGGCCGAAGATGGCTTCCTGGGCCGCTTGGGCGAGGGTGGCCTGGGTGGTGGCGGGTAGTCCGAGCCTGTTCCAGTGAAAGATCACGTGCAATGCGATTACTGCCCGGAGGCCACGGGTGAGGCCGCCCCTTTCCCGTTGGCGATGTAGGGCCGTGCCGGCCTTCTCGAATGCGGTGTACCAGTCGCCGGTGGTGCGAGGCGCGCCGATCAGGATGCGCCGAACGTCTCCGGTGAACCTCTCCCACGTGCGCGCATCGGTTGCGGGTGCCTGGTTGAGGTGTGCTGCGCGCTGATTGACGACTTGTGCCCAGACGTCGCCTTGCTCGTTGAGGTCCAGCCCTGCTGCGCGCATCAGGGCGGTGCACAAGATCAGGGAATGTTCGCGCCGGGTGCTGGGGAGCTGGTGGAGGTAGGTGAGGAGGTGGCGGCTGTCGTGGCGGAACAGCGTGTGCGCGGTGGTCATGGCGTCGTGGCCGCCGAACGCGTGGGTTTCGGGTTCGTAGATGTCGCTGGTCCAGGTGATTCCTTCGGTGAGTAGCCGGCGGGCCCGGCCTCCGCCGTCTGGGCTGTTTGTGGGTAGGTAGCGGATGCGCCAGGCGCCTTTGCGGATGAACCACCAAGAGGTGATGAGGCCGGCGGTTTCGGCGGTGGGAAGCACTCGGCTGAGGTGGACGACCGCGTGTTGTTCGCGCTCCCGGGCGGTCTGGCCGGGGTAGGTGATGTTGACCTGGTGCCAGGGGGTGCGGTCCACGGCGGCTCTTTCGTCAGGTGAGGAGGAGACAGGCGTCCCATGTGGTGGCGGCGGCGGTGACGAGGTGGGCTCCTGCCTTGCCGTCGAGAAGCCCCTCGGGCTCGTTGGTGGTGGGGGCGGGTTGCCGGTGGAGATCTTCTACGGCAGCCAGGGGTATTGAGGTGAGGGCGTCGGAAGCGATGCGGCGGGCGGTGGCCACCAGTCCGGCGGTGCCGTGGCACAGCCCTCGGTCGGTGAGCCGCCGAATCTGTTCAGGGTCGGTGACGCAGGTGGTGAATGCGGTCTCGGCGACGTTCTGGCGGGTGGTGTCGTGCAGGGCTTGTGCGGCGAGTTGCTGCGCGCGGGCGATGCCGGGGGTGCCGTAGCACCAGGACGGCCGCAGCGGGGTTTGTTGGGCCGGTGTTCCGCGGCGTAGGTCGGTGAGGGTGATGGTTTGCGGCCACCAGGTCGTGCCGTCGGTGTGCTGTTGCCAGGTGTCCATCCATCGGCTGATGCGGGTGATCGCCGTGGTGTGTCCGGCGACGGTGATGCCGTCGCGGAGGGTGAGGGCGAGCAGTGCCAGCGGGCCGGTGATGCCGTGGGCCATGCCGAAGTTCGCGTGACCGCCGACGGGCGGTGGCTGGTGGCGTTCGGGCCCGTTCCAGCACCACCATCCGGGGAGTTCGCCTCGCGGTTCGGTGAGCCGGACGAGGTAGTCCAGGACCTGGCGGAGCAGGTCGTGATCGCCGAGCCGGCGCAGAACGACACCGAGCCCGGTCAGCCCGCGGATGAGGTCGTACTCGGCGTAGTGCGTCTGCTGGTGTCGGTCGATGCGGCGGTGGGCGGCGTCGAGCCGTCGGCGGGTTACCGTGGCGGTGCCGTCGGCGGTGGCCGCTCGGGCCTGGGCGAGCCCCGGGTGGTCGGTGGTGGCGAGGACGAAGGCGAGCGCGGGAGCGCCGTAGAAGAGGCTGGCCCCCTCGGCGATGCTCACGCCACCGGCGGTGGCGTGGCGTAGTGCCTTGTACGCCGCAGGCCGGTTGCCGGTTTCCAGGTGCAGCAGGGCGATGCCCGCCGCGCCGTCGGCGAGGGACTGTCCCGCGGTCACGGCTTACGCCCGGCGAGGGTGGTGCGGGCGATGGTTCGGGCCAGCCGCAAACAGTGTCGTTCGGAGGCGAGGTCGACGCCGATCATGCGGGCGTGATGCAGGTGCAGCAGGTCGCCCAGCACCTCGTCGGGGTCGAGTCCGTCATCGACGACCAACGACCGGTAGGCGTCCAGCGCTGCCGCGAGTCGCTCGTCTTGCACCCGGCGCCGGGCATGTTCGAGCTGGGCGGGGTCGAGGCGGGGCCCGGACCGGTGGGCGACGTGGGTGGCGAGCCAGCGCGGCCCGTCGCCGGTGAAGCCGTCAGCGATGGCGATCATCCCGGCGGCGGTGGCGGCCTGGCGGTCGCCGGTGAGCCTGTGCACGACGGCGCGGGAGTCGGCGGCGAACACCCGCTCGGCGGCGGCGAGGGTCGCTGCGGCGCCGTGGCGGGTTTCGGGGCGGTACGGGTGCAGGCTGTAGTCGTGTACGACGGCGCCATCGTGCAGGTGCTGTACCCAGCCGGCGAGATGGCGGGCGATGCGGGCGAACCGGCCGGTGTCCGGAAGCGGGATGCGTAGCCGCAGGTGCGGCTCGGGGTAGGGATACCGCAGGAACCACCAGCCGCCTGGTAGGTGGTCGGCGGGGCGGCCGGCCAGGTCGGCCAGGATGTCGTCGAGCCGACCGTGTAGGTGTGCCTCCAGCCACCGTGACCGCCCAGACCAGTGCTGAACAGTGGTGGCAGTTTGGGCTGGTCGGGCTGTTCGGGCGGCCGGCGCGGGATGGGTGAGGGTGAGCAGAAGTTCGGCGGGGCGGTCGTCGATCCAGCCCGCTGGCCCTGGAACCTCGGTGATCACGGTGCGGGGATGCCGGTCGAGGTGATCGCGTAGCACCGCCAGGTGGGCGTCCTCGTCGAGGTCGAGACGTAGGCGGATGTCGTCGTCGCCGACCAGGACCTGCTGCGGGAGGTGCCGCTGGTGGCGGTGTCGCTGCCAGGCGTCACGCCACTGCGGCCATGCGGTGCCCTGAGCGGGAAGCGTGGTGGGGTCGATGATCCAGCGGGCGGGGTGCACGACGGTGCGTCCGCGCCGTAAGCGGGGTAGGAACGGCAGGCCGCTGGCGTGTCCCCAGTCGAACCGGCTGCACGGCGCCGTCCATGCGGTCCAGATCTCGGCCAGGAACCGCACCAGCGGCTGCTGCAGCGTGGGCAGCAGCACGCTGTTGAACAACAGCGGTTCCACGGGCTGACCGGTGGTCAGCGATACCAGCCACAACCGGCGTCCGTCGCCGGTCACCGCCAGATCCTCGACCGTGTACGGCGGTGCCGGGTGGAAATCGCCGACGGGAAGGACGGGCAGCAGCTCGGGCGTCCGGGCCACTGCGGTGAGCCGGGCGTCCAGCGGGGGTCCGGACAGCTGCACCGTGGCCGCGCCGGGCAGGGCGGTCGGCAGGTGCCGGTAGACCTGCTGGAATCCGGCGAGTTCGGCGGGGGTGAGCAGATGCAGGAACCGGGCGGCGGCGACCCCGGCGTGGCGGGACCCGCTGAGTACCGTCAGGGTGAACGCGCCGCCGTCCAGATCGTGCGGGGTGTCGGCGGCGAGGGTGAACCGCAGTTCGGTGTGCGGGATCGGCGGTCGGTCGTCATCCCCGCGTAGCCGGTCGATCAGCGGGTCGTCGAGCACCACTTCGGCGCAGCCGTCGAGTGCGGCCTGCTGCGCGAGCTGTCCGAGCAGCCGGTCTCGGGCGGTGAACAGCGCTGGGGCACGGCGAGCAGATCCCCGGTAGCCAGCCGGGAACCCCAGCACGTTCAGCACCTCACGGATGGGAACAGCCGCTCCTGGGCCCCACCGCTCGATGAACGCGGTGTGGTACTCGGTCCATCCGGCCGGTTGAGGCGGCGCTATCGCCACGAGCGTCGACGCGGCCCGTTCCGCCTCACGCAGTACCGGCGGGGGCAGGGTCACCGCGGTGTCGGCGCGCAGATCAACGGCGACCCGGCTATCCGGCTCCGGAATGGCGTAGTGGTGGGCGATATGTTCGGCCGGGTCGGTGGCGGTCATGGGTGGGCGTAGGGCCGACAGCAGCACCCTGTTGTGGACCAGTTCGGCCAGCAGCCGCTCGGCGTCAGCGATGCTGGCGGGCCCGGCGATTGTCGCGGCGAGGTCGACGAACCTGACCGGAGACCGCGCCGCCTGGATGGCAGCTCGGATCGGGCCGGTCAGGCGGATCTCGACGTCCCACCGGCGATCGGCGCTGGCGTGGGCGCAGGGCAGCACCCACCTGTCGCCGCGCCAGTATCCCAACGAGTTCGTCACCACGGCGACCGTGCGCAGGGTGGCGAGGTCCTGTTCGGCCCGCGCGGTGGTCTCGGCGATGTACTGGCCGTCGGGTCGGGAGACCGCGTGATGTGCCTCGCCCAGGCGGACCGCCGCGCGAGCGCCGAACTGGACCGGGGCTACGCCGGCGAACGTGCCGAACGGGGTCGCACGGGTGGTCCAGCGCAGCAGGTATCGGACCGCTGACTGCACCAGGCGCCGCAGCCGCTTCTGAGGCACCGGCTCACCGTTTAGAGCGCGTTGGATCTGGTCGGCCAGCTGCGGCGCCGCGCAGACGACGGCAGCCGCGAACCCGGGCAGCGTCCACGTCTTGCCCAGCCACTCGCGCCACTGATCGGGATGACCGTGGGCCAGGTCGGGCCAGGCAGGCAGCACGAGGCCCTTCGGGTAGGCGGCGATCCTTATCAGCGCCGCACCAGCTGCGGGAACCATGATGCACCACCGAATCGACGGGCCCGGCGCGCTCGACGCCGGGCCCGATCATGTGAGGAACGGATGGGTCAGTTGCCGCCGTCGCACCTGGTGGTGCAGGCGTTGGAGCCGGTGTTGCCGGAACCGCAACCGTCGTCGGTGGCGGTGGCGTAGCCGCCTGCGGTGGGGCCGGCGTCGACCAGGCTGACGTCCAGGGCGAACTCCGGGGCATCGGTTTCGTTCACGTGCGTTCCCTTCTATGCGGGGGTGAAGGTGAGGACGAAGCGGCTGTGCCGCTTGTCCAGCACCGTCCCGGCCGGCAGGTCGCCGTCGGGAGTACCAGCGGGCAGGACGTGCAGCACCGGCGAAGGGCTGCCCGCGTCCAGCCACGCGCGCATGTGTCCGACCAGCCGACCGGCCGCCGCTACGGCATCGGGCCCATGCGCGCAGGCGCCCAGGTCGAACATGTCGTCGTCGTTCCAGCGCAGCGTCGAGCGGTAGCAGAACGCGCCGTCGTCGAGGGCGGCGGGTGTGCCAAAGCGCCACGCCGGGGCGACGACGCCCGCATCGACGGCCTCCTGCTGAGCCGTGAGAACAACGAACTGCTGCCCCGAATCGGTGATACGGGTCGCCAGCCACAGGTCGAGGTCAGCCAGGACGGTGCGAGGGGGCAGGCTCACCCCGGCCCATGCCTGCGCCGGTGGCTGCGCCAACAGCCCACCGACGGCGTGCCCGTTGACCTGCTGGTCCTCGTCCAGCCGCAGGTGGACCCCGTCAGCGACGTCGACGTACCGCACCTCATGCGCCCCGGCGCCCTGCATCGACACGAACCCGCACAACCGCTGGCTGTGGCTGACCAGTCGGTTCCCTGTCCGGCGCATCGCCCAGGAGCGGGTCATCCCGAACGTCCGCAGTGGTACGACCAGCGTTCCGTTCTCGGCGAGCTGTGCGGTCCAGGCCGGGGGAATGTCCCATGCTCCTACCGTCACGATGATCAAGTCATAGAAGCGGCCTGGGTCGATCGGCTGCTCGGCGTCCGCGCACACCACGGCCACGTCGTCGTAACCCGCCGCCGTAAGGCAGGCGGTGGCGCGGTCGGTCACCTCGCGATCGATGTCCACGGTCGTGACCGAGCCCGACGGGCCGACCAGCTCGCGCAGCAGCGCGGCGTTGTATCCGCCGGAGCCGATCTCCAGGACGTGTCGGCCGGGTAATCCGCCGTCGATGGCGTCGGCTGCCTGACCGAGCATCTCCGCGATGAGCCATGGCGCCGACACCGAGCTGACCGCCTCGTCGCCGATCCGCTTGGTCACCACGGCCTGGTCGGCCCGGTACGCCTCCGTCAGCGCGGCATCCGGTGTGAACAGGTGGCGTGGCACGGACCGTAGCGCCGCCTCCACCTCAGGCCGCATGATCAGCCCTTTCTCCGCGTGATCAGCGACGAGCTGATCGACCATTGCGGCATGGAGGTCCTCGCCGCTCGCCGTGTCGACACTCATTCGGGGCTCTCCATTTCCATCAGGGCCTCCCGATCGGATGGCCCGCCGTTCCGCTCTTCTCGGGCTCAACAGGGCGTCAAGCCGCTGGACTCGCCAAGTCACATGGAAGTCTCAAGTCGATGTGGTGCCGGTCGAAGGTTGCGTCCTGCTGGCGTGCATGGGTCCCCGGGGTGAACGCACGGATACCCGTGGGCATGATCGTGCGTCCGGCGGCGAGGCCGAGGGCGTAGCCGGCGTGTATCAAGATCACGGCGGCGGAACGGTCTCCTGCTCCACTGCAACCTCCCGCGCTAGTCCAAGTCAGGGGCGGGTCTGACGAGCAGCCAGCGCCCGTCTCCACACTCACCCGTCGAGTCGGTGGAGTGAATGCCGAGCATGCGGACGAAGCGGTTGTCCGCATGTGCGCCGCCGATGAGCTTCTCCCGCATCTACGCATCTCGGTGTTCTTGGTTGCGCCGCGCTGAACACTGAGTGACCCTATGTGCGCGGTATCCATGCTGCTCATCGCCGCGATGGTGCAAACAGTCTGAGGAGGCGGTGCTATGGGCCAGGCCCCGCGGATGCTTCAGCCGTCCCTGTCGGAGCGCCACTTCTTCGGCGCCGAGCTGCGTCGGCTGCGGGAGCGGGCCAACCTCTCGCAGGCGCGACTCGGCGCGATGATCCGATTCAGCGCCGACCTGGTGCGTCGGGTCGAGACAGCGGACCGTTTCCCGTCCCGTGAATTCGTCGAGGCCTGTGACAAGGCGCTGGCGACCGGAGGGGCTTTGACCCGCCTGCTACCGCTTCTTGAGGGAAGTCGCGCCAACGAGGGTGTGCGGCCAACTTCGCCGAGCGGTTCTAGCAACGCCGACGCCGTGCTGCCCGCCCAATCGGCGGAGACGCCCGGGATGGCGGACATGGTCGTCCGTGTTCCGTTCCAGCCAGGCGTTCTTGACCGCGCCGCGCTGGACTGGCTGAACGCTCCGGCGGGACCCCGGCTGTCCGTGGCCGGACGGCCCGGCTCGCCCGACCAGGTTGACGAAGAGGACCTTCACTCGGCGGAGACCGCTCTGGCGATGTTCCGGCAGTTGGACCACACCCACGGCGCCGGACGAGTCCACGCCCAGGTGCAGCGGTACGTCGAAGGTGAACTGAACCGGTTGCTGGCAAACACCCCCACCTCCGAAGCTGTCGGTCGGCACCTCTATACGCTGGCGGCGGGATTCTTCGAGCTCTGTGGGTACCAGGCGGTCGACACCGGCGCCCATGGCCTTGCCCAGCGCCGCTACCTTCGCGCTCTACGTCTGACGGAAGCCGCCGGCGACCGCCTGTACGGCAGCTACCTACTCGCCGTTAACATCGGCCACCTCGCGCTGCACTGCGGCCACCCCGAGCCGGCACGGCGCATGGCGCTGACGGCGGTGAGAGGAAGCGAGACCCAGGCGACGCCGGCTGTGGCAGCCGCGCTGCACGCGGTGGTGGCGCGTACGCACGCCCGTCTTGGACGCGAAGGCGACTGCCTGACCCACCTCGGCGTCGCGGAGAGGGAACTGGCCCGCAGTAAGCCCGAGGACGAGCCGGCGTGGATCCGGTACTTCGACGCGGCGTACCTCGCCGACGAGATCGCCCACTGCTTCCACGACCTGGGTCGACCGCAGCAAACCCAGCGGCACTTGGCCGACGCCCTCACCGCGCTGAGCCCCACCCACGTCCGGCGGCTCGCCATCGACACCGCGCTCCTGGCCTCGTCGCTGGCCGCTGCTGGCCGCATCGACGAAGCCTGCGCCACCGCATGCCAGGCAGTTGACCACGCCGCACGAACGACTTCACACCGCTGTCTGCAGCGCATCGTCGAGGTACAGGCTGACCTCGAGCCCTACCGGTGTGAACCGGAGGTCCGCGAGTTCGGCGAGTACGTGCGTCACCGACTACCGCTGGCGGCCGTGTAATCCCCGTGATCGTTGGCCGCATCTGCCATCACCGAGCGGTAGTGAGCCAGCTCTGCCTCCAGCGCCGCGCCCGCTCGACGGGACGTCGCCACATAGTGACCGACACCAGGAAGGAGCAACACCTCGGGCGCCATACCGAGAGATGTCAACTCGTCGGCGAGTTCGCGTACATCCTCGACCACGGCCACCTCGTCGGCGGTGCCATGAATGAGCAGCACCGGCCGCTGGACAGCGGCGGCACGGACCCGGCCGCCACCACCTCGCAGCCGCATCGCGTGCGCCCGCTGGAACCGCGGCACCGTCTCCGTCCACCGGTCAGGATCCACGATTGCCGACACGGCGGTGGCCGCGGCGAACGGGCCGTCCTGGGCCATCGCGTGCAACGCGGTGTATCCGCCGGCGCTGGCGCCACGGATGAACACCTGCCCTGGCACTGCCCGCCCCGTCGACAGCAGGTGAACCGCCACCGCCGCGCAGTCATCAACGTCGTCCAGACCCCATCGGCCGTACAGCGATTCCCGGAAGGCCCGGCCGTATCCGGTGCTACCCAGGTAGTCGACATCAACGACGGCGAAACCGCGGCTGGTGAAGAATTGCGCCTGCCAATCCAGGCGCAGTAGGCAGGAGGCGGTAGGCCCAGGATGCGCCCGAACGATCACTGGTGCCTGCCAGTCCGCCGCCGAGCCCGTCGGCGGATACACCAGGGCAAGCACCTCCCGATCGTTCGCCACTCGAACGCGCAGCTGCGTCGGCGTCGATACGCGCGCCCCGTCGAGCTCGGCGTGCTCCGGCCTGGCAAGCACCTTGACCTGCGGATGGGCGCCAGCTAGATCCACGAGCGCGACCTGCGGGGCTGCGGTCGGTGACGACCCGATCATCGCCACCGTCGTCCCTCTAACGGCCAGATACGGCTTGATCGACGTGTACGGGAGGTCGACCGGGCGGACAGTGCCGTCGGGCTCGATGACGACAAGACGGTGTCGCGGCCCCTCCTGCACCGCCACGACGATCCGGTCGTCGTCGAGGAAGCCGTACGACGCGTAACCCAGCTCCCATGGCTCCGCAGCGCACTCACCCGCGATCGGTGCCACCGCCTCCACCTTGAGGCCGTCCCATCGGTAGAGGTTCCACCAGCCACTACGGTCCGACACGAAGTACAGCGCCCCGTCGGGTCCCCACTGCGGCTCCACCGCCGATTCATCCGGACCGCCGGCCAGTCTCACCGGGTGCTCGACCACCCCACGCGGCGAGTAAGAGGCCACCCACACCTCACACGCATCCCAGGGCATGTCGCGCTCGCTCCACGCGGTCCAAGCCAACGACGCCGGACCTGGCCGAGGCGCGCCAAGGAACCCCGGGGACGAGGCGAGAGTCCGCATCTGCGGAGCACCGGTGAGGGACACCGCGACGAGTTCGTCACCCTGCTCCGACTCCCGCACAGCCAGCAACTCGCCGTCGCCGATCGTCAGGTCACCGAAGGATCCATGGCTGACCAAGTCGAGTTCCTCGCCGTGACGACGGCTCCGGTAGAGGCCATCTCCGCCGACGCACCACAACGTTCCCTCGACGACAGCGAACGATCCGCCTCCGTATGCGTGAACGCCGCTGCTGATGCCGAAGCCCTCGGGACTGACATCACGCTTGCCCTCGCCTGGCCGCCAACGTGTCAGCGTCGCAACCCCGCCGGCGTCGGGGCGAGTCTCCAGCCAGTACAGGCCGCCATCACCGGCACGCAGTTGGTCGTAGCTCACCGAGGCGCGGACGGCGTCGTCGACCGACACTTCAGCAATCCTGTCCGCCAGCCTCACGGGTCCTCCTCGAACAACTTCCACGCGCGACCGGACGGCGGCGGGCTCGTCGACCGGTCGCCGGGCACCGGCCAAGGCCAGCGGAAGTCTCGGTCCTCCGGGCCGCCGCGAATGCTCAGGCGTGGCCGACTCTACGCCCGAGCGCCTCGTCCCTGCCGCTGGATGTCCTTTGCAAACTGCCGATGGCCCGTTCGCTCTCGCGGGGCAACGTCGATGCGGACAACACTCTTGTCCGCATCTTCGGTATCGACCAAGCCATTCGAATCGAGCCACCATTCGGAGCGGTATGACCATTCACGGGCGGCGCAGCAGCAAATGTTCCGCTCTCCGATAACGACCTCAATGGAAGGGTCCGATGCAACTACAGGAGGAACTGGCCCGCTACGGCTACCGCCAAGAACTGGCCCGGAAGCTGCGGTTTCGAGACCTGGTCGCGTACGGACTGGTGTACATGGTGCCGATCGCGCCGATGGCGATTTTCGGCAGCGTGTACGCCGGATCCGGCGGGATGGTGGCCTTGGCGTACGTGGTCGGTGTGGTGGCGCTGGTGTTCACCGCGTTCTCGTACGCGCAGATGGTGAAGGCGTTCCCGATGTCGGGAAGCGTCTACAACTACGCCGGCCGGGGGATCAGCCCGCCGGTCGGTTTCCTGGCCGGCTGGGTGATCCTCCTGGACTACGTGTTGGTGCCGGGCCTGTTGTATCTGGTGGCGTCGGTGGCGATGCACGCGACGGTGCCGGCGGTGCCGGTGTGGTTGTGGCTGCTCGGGTTCGTCGCGGTCAACACGGTCGTCAACTCGGTCGGGATCCGGATGACCGCGGTCGTTACTCGGGTGATGCTCGTCGGTGAGCTGATTGTCCTGTTGATCTTCCTGGTCGTCGCCGGCTGGGCCCTCGCGACGGGGAAGGGCAGGTTCAGCTGGGACGCCTTCTACAACGCCGACACGTTCACCTGGTCTCTGGTGGCGGGGGCGGTGTCGATCGCGGTGCTGTCCTTTCTCGGCTTCGACGGGATCAGCATGCTGGCCGAGGAGACTAAGGGCGGCTCCCGGCAGATCGGCCGGGCCATGGCCGCTGTCCTGGTGCTGGCCGGACTGTTGTTCATCGCGCAGACGTGGCTGGCCGCGATGCTCGTCCCTGAACCCGCCAGTCTGCTGGCGGAGGGGGATCCGAATGGCACCGCCTTCTACGACGCCGCCGCCGTGGCTGGCGGGGGCTGGCTGGCGACTGTGTGCGCGGTGGCGACGGCGATCGCGTGGGGGCTGCCGAACTCGATGGTCGCCCAGGTCGCCACCTCACGGCTGCTGTATGCGATGGCCCGGGACCGGCAGCTGCCGGCGTTTTTGGCGAAGGTGTCAATCCGTCGCAGCGTGCCGATCAACGCGACCCTGCTCACCGGCGTGGTGTCTCTCACCCTGGGCCTGTACATGGCGACCCGGGCGGATGGGATCACGCTGCTGTCGTCGCTGATCAACTTCGGGGCGATGGTCGCCTTCCTCGTCCTGCACGTCTCCGTGGTCGTGCACCACCTCATCCGCCGACGTACCGGCAACTGGTGGGCGCACCTGGTGATGCCTGGGATCGGGTTCGTGATCCTCGCCTACGTGGTGGTCAACGCCAACATCGCCGCCCAGCGCCTCGGCCTGGTGTGGCTGGCCCTGGGCGTGGTCGTCCTTGCCGGCCTGTACCTGTCGGGCCGCCGGCCGGTGCTGTCCGGCCTGACACCGGTCGCGCCGCAGCACCTGCGTGACGTGGAGAGGGTGTGACTGGTATGGAGAAGATCATCTACCGGCCGGCGCGGGACGAGTTCGCCTACACCTTCGGCGGTCGGATGCCGGTCGCGCATGTGCGCTCCGGGGACGTGTTGGAGGTGTTCACGGAGGACTGCTTCGGCGGCCTGGTGCGGGGGCCGGGGGACCTGCCGTCGCAGGTGTGCCGCATGCCCTACCTCAACCCGGTGTCGGGGCCGTTCTTCGTCGAGGACGCCGAGCCCGGCGACACCCTCGCCATCCACCTCGCCTCGATCGTCCCGGCCCGGGACTGGGGTGTGTCGGCGACGTTCCCGCACTTCGGGGCCCTCACATCGACCTCCCACACCGCCACCCTGCAGCCACCCCTGCAAGAGCGGGTGTGGATGTACGGGATCGACCGCCCGGCCGGAACGGTGCGGTTTGAGGCCACCGAAAGCGACCACACCGTCGACCTCCCGTTGGATCCGATGATCGGCACGATCGGCGTCGCCCCCGGCGGCATGCAGGCACTCTCCACCATCGTTCCGGACACCCACGGCGGGAACCTCGACACGCCCCATCTGAGAGCCGGGAGCACCCTGTATCTCGGGGTGAACGTGCACGGGGCGATGCTCGCCCTCGGCGACGGCCACGCCTGCCAGGGCGAGGGCGAGGCCTGTGGCGTCGGGGTCGAGATCGCCACCACCACAACCCTGATCATCGACGTCATCAAGGGTGCGCCGACGGTGTGGCCGCGCCTGGAGACCAACACGTCGATCATGTCGATCGGATGTGCCCGGCCGCTGGAGGACGCCTACCGCATCGCCCACCACGACCTGGTCGGCTGGGTCAGCGCCCTGACCGGCCTGGGCACCCTCGACGCCTACCAACTGGTGTCCCAGGCGGGCTGGGCACCGATCGGCAACGTGTGCGACCCGAACTACACGATCCTCGCCGCCATCGACAAGGCACTACTACCCGCCCCCGCCAGCGCCTACGGCGCAGTGCATGCCCGGCTGCGCCAGTCCGCGGCCGAGCTGCGGTAAGGGGCGACAGCAGATGAGCATGCCTCGACTGCCGCTGCGCGACGAGCTGTTCCTTCTCGCCCACAACGACGACACCGGCCAGCCACACATCCACCGCCAAGCCCTCGCCCTCGGCCTCGCCGGCGCGGTCCTGATCGACCTGTTCCTGGCCGGACGGATCACCCTCGACCCCAAAGACGACCGCCCCGCAGGCGACCGGTGGCTTCGACTGCACACCGATCAGCCGGTCGGTGACCTCATCGCCGACGCCGCCATCGCCTCCATCCGCCACGGGCGCGCCGCGCCAACCTTGAAGGTGTGGCTGCGCGGGTTCGCCGACGACCTGTACGAGCGCACCCGCGCCGGCCTGGTCGCCGCAGGCATCCTCCGGCACACCACCCGCCGCCGCCTCGGCGGCCTCGCCCGCACCGACACCTACCCCGCCACCGACAACAAGTGGGCAGTCGTCGCCCGCGCCCGACTGCGCTACCTCGCCGCCGGCCGAGAACAACCCGACAACCACACCGCCGCCCTCGCCGGCCTCGTCGCCGTCCTCGGCCTCACCGCCCACCTCTACCTCGACGACGACACCACCACGCTGACCGCGCACCTAAAGACCATCGCCGGCCAGCACCACCGCCCGGTCCGCGACATCACCGCCACCGTCGACGCCGCGGTCGGTGACCTCGCCACCGCCACCTACCGCTAACCCATCGGAGCAACAACCATGTCCTCGCGCAGTCGTGTTCGTGCTGCCCGCTGGTCGGACCGAGAGGCCGTCGCCGGGCTGATCGCCGACGCCCTGAACCCCACCCCGCTCGCCGCCTGGCTGATACCCGACCCGGCACGACGGCGCCAGGCCTTGGCCGACGTCGCCGTGATCTGGGTGGAGCACGCGATGTTCTTCGGCGACATCCACCTCACCGATGACCTCACCGCCACCACCGTCGGCTTCCACCGCTACCGGCCCATCCCACCACCGGCCAACTACCACACCCGACTCCGCGAGGCCGCCGCGGCGCACGCCGACCGGTTCGAGTTGCTGGACACCCTCTTGGCCGACAGGCAGCCCACCGAGCCGCACTACCACCTGGCGTTGCTCGCCGTGCACCCCAATGCCCGGCACGCCGGGTTGGCCAGGGCGATGCTGCGCTACCACCGTGACCGCCTCAACCGCGTCAACCTGCCGTCCTGGACCACCACCCTCACCGACGGCGACCGTCTGCTCGCCCGCTACGGCTACACACCCCGACCCGCCGTCACCCTGCCCGACGGCCCGACCCTGCACCCGATGCGCCGCAACACCCACCGCGACAACCCTGCGATGCCCATCAACGCCACCCGCCCCGACGCCCACTGGCACGACCTCCACGCCTAACCGCCGGCCCCAGCAGCAAATTCCGGCACGGGCCGACCACGTCCCACGGACACCGACATCACCCATGGCCTTCCCCCGCAGATACCCGCCAGACCTGATCGACACCGTCGTCCAGCGCGTCGCCGACGCCCGCGCCGTCCGCGCCTACGGCGCCATCACCACCGTCGCCCGGCAACTGAACCTCGACCCCCGCCTCGTGCAGAAGTGGGTTACCAAGGCCACCACGCCACCCGCCGCCACACCCGCCGAGGCCGGTGACCCGTGGGAGGTATACCTGCCGGCGGGGCTGCTGCACTGCCGGTTCTGCCACCAGGACATGAACCCGGCCGAGCCGCCGGACCCCGCGCCTGGCTACCAGTGCCCGGCCGGTTGCCGCCCCCGACCTCTCGCCGCTATCGCCCTCGCCGACACCGTCGGTCGGGCGATCTTGCACCACGCGCCACGTCTCACACCCCGGAACGGTGTACCGATGCCTCCACACCTGGTCGCCATCCACGCCGACCGGGTCCTCGCCCGCATCACCGCCGGCGCCACCACCCGGGACCTCACCCTCACCTGGCGGCCCGAACCCCTGCGCGCAGCCGACCAGCACGACGCCGAACGCGGACGGCGTCTCGCCGCCGCCCGCATGCTCGCCGCCACCGACCCCCTACGTGCCCGGCGGCTCCTGCGCGACACACTTGCCGGCGTCGACCCCGCCACCGCGCCCACTCACCCGCTACACGCCGACGCCGCCACCCTCCTGGCCGAACTGCTTCTGCGCCTCGACCAGCCCACCGACGCCGTCGGCTGGGCCACCTACGCCCACCACAGCATGTGCCACCTCCACAGGCCAACCCAGCCACGCGCCCTCGATGCCCTTCACCTCCTCGCCCTCGCCCATCGGCGGGCCGGACACCCCCAACGCGCCCACCACCTCTACCGGCAACTCGCCGAGCACCTCGCCGCCACCGAAGGCCCGCATGCCCACCGCACCCTCGCCACCCACGCCAACACCGCCCTCGTCCTGCACGATCTCGGCCACTGCCACGCCGCCCGCGCCCTGCTCGCCGACACCATCACCACCCACCGCCGCCACCACCGACCGCGACCACGCCAAAGCCCTACTCGCTCTCGCCTGCGACGACGCGGCTGTCGCGGCAGAGA
>NZ_JBPQTP010000081.1:0-30678 GCF_051386395.1 Micromonospora sp. URMC 106 | reverse complement strand
GGGGAGGGCGTGCCGACCGGGGGCGGGACGGTGGCGCGGGTGGGAGCGACCGTCGGGGCGGCCTGCCGCAGCTCGGGCGGGGTGCCGCAGCCGGTCACCGGCAACGTGGCCAGCAGCACGGCGGCCGCGAGCCGACCGCGCCGGGCGGGGATGCCGGACGGGCGGTCGGGGGCGGCGTGGCGCGAGGGGGTGGGCGGCACGGGCCGATCCTCGGGACATCGGGGAGCGTCACTGCGGCCGGGAGGCCGAGCCCATCCTAGGAGGAACCGGCGGCCGGGTGAAGGTCAGGCGAGGACCCGGTGGCCGGCCCGCTCCAGCGCGGTGGTCGCCTCGCCGAGGCGTACCGCGGGGACCAGCAGGTAGTCGGTGTCGTAGGTCGAGAAGGCGACCACGCTGACCCGGGCCGCGGCGAGCGGGTCCACCAGCGCGGCGAGGGTGCCGCTCACCGCCGTGTCGAGTGGCCCGGCGACCCGCAGGCAGCGCCAGGCCGTCTCGACGGCGGCCTGCTCGGGCACCCGGTCGGCGGGGCAGATCAGGGAGATCCCGTCGGCGGTCCAGCTCACCGTGACGACGTCGCCGTCGCTCAGCCCGCCCGGCAGCGTGGGCGGCAGGGCGGAGCCGGCGGCCATCCGGCACACGGCGTACTCCCCCGGCAGCAGAGCGATATCGAGCATGAGGGCACCTTACGGCCTCGGCGAGGGCCCGCCCCAGATTCGCCGCGTGCGGCGAACACCACATCCCGCCGCAGGTCAGACCTCGGAGAAGAACGTGAGGGAACCGGCGACCGACCCGTCGGTGAGCACCGGGGTGGAGATGGCGTCCACGGTCGCGTCCGGCGCGTCGGCCGACGCGCCCTGGACCCGGAGCAGCCCTCGGGCCAGGCGCTCGGAGGAGAGGGCGAGCAGCGGCGGGATCTTGTCGCGTTCCTGCTCGGTCAGCTCGCGTGGGTTGGCGGTGAAGTCGAGCAGCCGGAGCCCGCCACCGAGCAGCGGCAGGCCGATCACGTCCTCGGGCGTGCCGAGGCAGAGCAGTTCGCAACCGGAGGCGGAGACGGCGACCACCCTCGTCTCGGCGTCGATCAGCAGGCACGGCTCATCGGCGTGGGAGACGGTCGACGACCACCGCTCGAAGTTGTCGGACCCCTGCTCTGTCGATGTCCCCGTCGTCGGCACGAACACTTCAGAGAGCGAGAGTTCGACGTGGGCCACCGCGCCTCCTATGTACACCGACGGTCTGTCCACGCTAGCCGGTCGTCGCGGAAGTCGCCGACCGCGCTGCGGTCACCGGGCCGCCGGTGGTGGGGTGCCCTGGCCGGGCGGCCGGCGACGGCGCGACCGACGGGTGCCGACCGGCGCCCGGGCCGCGTGGCGTCGCCGGTGACGTTACCGCCGGCCGGCCGGCTTGTCAGCGGCCGTTCGGCCGTCCTCGTACCACCGGTAGTCGGCGGCCGGCCGGTAGGTGCCGTTCATCCAGGTGCCCGGGTGCTGTGCGACCCGGGACAGCTTCTCGGCCGTGGCCGGGCTGATCCGGCTGCCCCCGGCGACGAGCAGACGGTCCAGCTCGCGGTGGGTGGCCATGAGGCAGTCCTTCGGCAGGCCGTAGACGCTGATGACGCCGGAACCGACGAACGTTAGCACCGGCGTCACCGGGATCGGCAGCCCCACCGCGTCGGAGAGCGCCTTGCTGGCGCGCTTGGCGTCGCGGCGGGCCTCCGCCACGTAGGGCGGTCGCTTGCCGTTGATCTGGACCACGTCGCCGGCCACCAGCACCCGGGCCCGGCCGTGGTCGGCGATGGTGACCGCGAAGAGCCCGCTCGGCCCGATGGCGAGGAAGCCGGCGCGTTCGTCGCGCTCGTGCTCGAGCAGCAGGTCGGAGGCGTCCGTGCGGGGCCACTCGATGACGTGCCAGGCGGGCCCGAGGTGGTCGAGCTGGCCGAGGGCCCGCGCGCCGGCCGCCTCCAACCGTCGGGCGCCCCGCTCCGCCCGCCGGCGGCGGGCCCACTCCAACGGGGACGGACGGACGGGCGTGAGCACCCCCGGCGACTCCACCCGGGGGTGTGGCACCGCCGCGGGCGGCAGTGCCCGGGCGGACGGTACGGCTCGACGAGCGGGAAAGACAGTCATCGCGACCTCCGGCAAAAGGTCCCTCGAAGTTATGTCCTCACTACCCTACGTTGCCAGTCCCCCGTGTCGGCAAGTTGGAACGCCGGAGTGAGTGCGGATGAATGCCATATTCATCCACCCCTGTTTTATCGGATGCCGCCAAACCCTGCCCTACGCTGCGATGGTGACCCACTACGTGGACAGCGAGGTCGGTCGACTCGGGACGGTGCTGCTGCACCGGCCGGGCCCGGAACTCGCCCGGCTCACCCCGCGCAACAACGACTCGCTGCTCTTCGACGCCATCCCCTGGGTCGGGCGCGCACAGGAGGAGCACGACGCCTTCGCCGCCGCCCTGCGCGAGCGCGGGGTCGAGGTGCTCTACCTCGCCACCATGCTGGCCGAGACGCTCGCCGTGGCCGACGCGCGGGCCGAGCTGACCGAGGAGGTGCTGCGCTCCCCCCGGCTCGGCGACTCGCTGCGCGCCCGGGTCGCCGACCACCTCGCGTACCTCGACCCGGTGGCGCTCGCCGACGTGCTGATCGCGGGGCTGGCCCACGAGGAACTGCGGGTCAGCCGGGAACGGCCGGGCGGCCTGGTCTACACGTTGATGGACCGGCACGACTTCGTCATCGACCCGCTGCCGAACCTGCTCTTCACCCGCGACTCCTCGGTGTGGATCGGCGACCGGGTCGGGGTGACCAGCCTGGCGATGCCGGCCCGGCGGCGGGAGACCACGCTGACCGACGCGATCTACCGGCACCACCCGCGCTTCGCCGGCACCGAGTTCGTCTACCACCCGGAGCTGGAGCACCTGGAGGGCGGCGACGTGCTGCTGCTCGCGCCGGGGGTGCTGGCCGTCGGGGTGGGCGAGCGGACCACCCCGGCCGGTGCGGAACGCCTCGCCCGCCAGGTCTTCGCCGCGGGGCTGGCGCACACCATCCTCGTCGTGCCGATCGCCCAGGAGCGGGCGACCATGCACCTGGACACCGTCTGCACGATGGTGGACGTCGACGCCGTGCTGATGTATCCGAACATCGCCCACACCCTGTCGGCGTACACGGTCATCGCCGGGGCGGACGGCGAGGACCCGCGGGTCGACGGCCCGGCGCCGTTCCTGCGGGCCGCCGCCGACGCGATGGACCTGGACCAGCTCCGGGTGATCGACACCGGCCTGGACCCGGTCACGGCCGAACGCGAGCAGTGGGACGACGGCAACAACACCCTCGCCCTCGCGCCCCGACTCTGCGTGGGCTACGAGCGCAACACGGAGACCAACGCGCAGCTGGAGCGGGCCGGCATCGAGGTCATCCCGATCGCCGGCTCCGAGCTGGGTTCCGGCCGGGGCGGACCGCGCTGCATGTCCTGCCCCCTGGTCCGCGAACCGCTCGGCGGGGAGGGAAGGGCGCCTGCCTGACGCCTCGGGGCCGCCGGGGAGCCGGCGTCAGCCGGTCCGCCGGTGGCGGGCGGGCCCCCTTCCGGCCGTCGCGGGCACCGGGCCCCTGCCGACGCCGGGCGGGGGCGCGGGGCGGATCAGCGCAGGGTGAGCTGGCGGCCGAGCAGGCCGTGGCGGGCGCGCCGGCCGGCGCCGTCCAGCGGGGCGGGGTCGGCGAGCGCCTCGGCGTACCGCTTCGCGAACTCCGCGACCGGCTGCTCCCAGTCGGCGGCCGGGACGTCCTCCGGCAGGTCCCAGACCGGCACCAGCCGGCCGTGTGCCCGGAACATGCCGGCGAACCGGGTGTTCTCGCCGAGGGTCAGTGTGCCGGCCACGCTCAGCCGGGCCAGCGCGTCCAGCGCGGCGTCCTCGTCGTCGGGCAGCACCCAGCGCACGTGCGCCTTCTCCGGCACCTGGCACCAGTACGCGGCCGGGGCGGCGGCGAGCCGGACGGTCGGGTAGATCGCGGCGTTCGCCCGCTCCAGGGACGCCTGCACGTTCGGGTCGTCGCCGGCACCCGGGTCGAGCCAGAACTCGAACCCGTCGTGCATCGTGACCTCCAGCGGGCCGTCGACCAGGACGTCCTGCAGGCGGGGGCCCGGCCCGGGCAGCGGCGGCACGGACACCGGGCCGCCCGGCTCGGCCCGCAGCGCGCAGAGCAGCGCCTCGGCCAGGTCCCGGGAGACGTCGCCGGACTGCTGGTGGCGCTGGAGCCCGATCAGGACCCGCCCGTCCGGCTTCGTCATCGCCGGTGCCGCCATCGGCAGCACGGTGGCCAGGACGACCTCGCGGTCGCCGAACTCCTCGACCAGGGCGGGGGCGAGCCGCAGCGGCGCGGAGGCGGCCGGCACCAGCTCGCGCAGGGCGATCCACTCCGGCTCGTCGGTCAGCCCCTCGAACGGTCGGGGCACGAAGATGTCGCGCACCTTCTCCCGCTTGGGGGTGGCTTCGGCGGCCCGCTGGCTCTTTCGACGCTTGCTCACGGCGACACAGCCTAGAGGCCCGGACCGCCCGGCGGGGGCGGGACCCGCCTGTCCCGGCCGGTCACCCGGCCACGGCCAGGTCCGACCGGGTGACGTCGGCCGGGTCGAACTCGGCCCACACGCTCTGGCCCAGGCCGTCGCGCTCGACACCCCAACGGTCGGCCAGCCCCGAGACGATGTGCAGGCCGCGGCCGTCGACGGCGTCCGTGCCGGCCGTCCGCATCCGCGGCCCCGCGGCGGCGCCGCCGTCGGTCACCCGGAGCTGCACCCGCTGGCCCTCGGCCGAGGTGCGCAGCCGCCAGGCCACCCGGACCACCCCGCCGGGCAGCGGGTCGGCGTGCCGGACCGCGTTGCCGACCAGCTCCGCCAGGACCGCGACCAGGTCGGCCAACAGCGGCGCGGGTACGACGCCGGTCAGCTCGTCGGCGAGTCGGTGCCGCGCCAGCCGCGCCCCCGTGGCGTGGTGGGGGACCACCACGCACCATGCCCGTTCGGCAGCTCCCGTCGACACCTTCGCCCCTTCACGCCCCGCTACCCGTCGCCGGTCACCCGCGGGGCAGCCGCACCTCTGCGACCGTACCGCCGCCGGCCCTCGGCCGGAGGAATACCCAGCCATTCTGCTGTTCAACGATCCGGCGGACGAGATAGAGGCCGAGACCTGCTCCGGGATAGCGACGGCGGTCGCCCGACTCCCCCTGCCAGAACCGGTCGAACGCCCGCTCCACGTGCTCGGGCCGGATGCCGATGCCCCGGTCGCTGACCCGGAAGGCGACGGTCGCCCCGTCGGCCTCCGCGGTGATCTCGACGGGGGAGTCGGGCGCGGAGTACTTGCCGGCGTTCGTGCACAGCTCCGTCAGCACGGTGGCCAGGCTGGGCCGGTGGCCGAGCGCCCGGGGCAGGTTGGCCGGGACGTCGAGGACGAGCCGGTGCCGCAGCTCCGCCGGCAGGTCGGTCACCGTCGCGCGCAGCGCGTCGCCGAGGTCGTACGGGGCGGGTGGCTCGTCGCCCGGCCCCGCCTCGGCGGCCGAGGCGAGCAGCCGGTCGACGAGCCGGGCCAGCTCGTTCGCGCGCTGCCCGATCACCCGCGCGGCCTGCCGCCGGTCGGTGTCGGTCAGCGACTCCCAGTGGTCGGTGAGCGTGTCGGCGTAGCCCTTGATGACGGTCACCGGCGTACGCAGCTCGTGGCTGGTCACCGCGACGAAGAGGTCCCGGTCGTGGTCGCGCCGCTGCTGGTCGGTGATGTCCCGGAAGGTCACCACGTGCTGGGTGCCGGGACCGGGCAGCTCGCCAGAGGTGATCTTGATCCAGCGGCCGTCCGGCAGCCGGTGGTCGAGCACCTGCCCGGAGGGCGGCAGCGGGAAGGGCAGCGGCCGGTTGAGCGCCTGGGCGGCGGAACGGCCGGTGACCTGGGCGGCGGCGGGGTTCCAGAGCCGCACGTTGCCGTCCCGGTCGACCACGGCCAGCCCGTCCGACAGGGCGGCCACCACCGGGCCGTCGCCGTGCACGGGCAGCCCGCTCTGGTCGCCGTACATGTGCGCGATGCAGGAGGCGGTGTAGCTCATCACGTCGTGCGGCGCGGGGTCCGGCGGATCCTCCCCGCCCGGGTGGAAGGCGTGCAGGCTGCCGACGGTCAGCCCGCCGATCTCCGCGCGGGAGACCACCATCCGGAGCAGGCCGCGCCCGGCCAGCTCACCGGCGAGCTTGCCGGTGAGGTGGTCCGTCCGGGCCTGGCGTACCCGCGGGCCGGAGAGCAGGCAGGCGATCGTCGGGTCGTCGGGCGGAACGGGGCGGCCGATGGCCCACTCGGCGGCGCCGGTGGCGGCGATCACCCGGCCGCCGGTCGGCGTGAACTCGACGAATGCCATGCCCGCCGCGCCGAGCGCCGACTGGACCACCAGGAGCAGTCGGGTGAGGACGGGGACGCCGGCGTCGCCGGAGTTGATGGACTCGATCACCGCGGTGTGGCCGGCGATGAGAGCGGAGAGGTCGGTGCGCTCCGGCATGCCCCGAGTGTGCCCCGGCGGTCGGCTTCCGGACACCCCTGTCCCGTGCTCAGCGGCCCAGGTGCGCCAGCGTGTGCGCCGGCCGGTCGGTGATGACGCCGTCCACCCCGGCGGACAGGACGAGGTCCAGGTCGGCCGGCTCGTTCACCGTCCACACGTAGACCTGGTTGCCCGCCGCCCGCAACGCGGGCACGAGCTGCGGGCGGGCCCGCACCAGGGCGATGCCGGGCCCGGCGGTCCGGGCGCCGAACGGCAGCCGCCCCAGCCGCAGCCAGCGCGGCAGCACCTCCAGCAGCAGCACCGTGGGCAGCGCGGGGGCCAGCTCCCGCGTCCGGCGTAGGGCCAGCGGGGAGAACGACATGACGGTGACCCGTACCGGATCGTCCGGTTTCGGCTCGGTCAGGCCGTACCGGCGCAGCAGCGCGACGAGCCGGCGCTCGACGTCCCCGCCGTAGCGGGAGGGGTGCTTGGTCTCCACCAGCAGCCGGACGGGCCGCCCGGCGGCGAGCACCGCGTCGAGCAGCCGTTCCAGGGTGAGCAGCCGGGTGTGTGAATCGTCCAGCACCTCGTCGCCGTCGGCCGGTACGCAGCCGGGGTGCCAGGAGCCGAAGTCCAGCGCCTCCAGCTCGGCGAGCGTACGCGCGCTGACCAGCCCGGTGCCGTTGCTGGTGCGGTCGAGCCGACGGTCGTGCACGCAGACCAGGTGCCCGTCCCGGGTCAGCCGGACGTCGCACTCCAGCCCGTCCGCGCCCTCGTCCAGGGCGCGCAGGTACGCGGCGAGGGTGTGCTCGGGCAGGTCGTACGACGAGCCGCGGTGCGCGAAGACCAGGGGTGCGCCCATCCCGTCCGCCCTAGAGGACCCGGCCCGGCTGCCCGTTCTCGGCGACCACCGGTCGCCCGGCGGCGGCCCACTCGCCCATCCCGCCCTCGACGTTGCGCACCTGGTCCCAGCCGTTGCGCATCAGGTAGGCGACGACCTGGGCGGAGCGCCCGCCGGAGCGGCAGATGACGGCGACGTCACGGTCGGTGGGCACCTCGGCGATCCGGGCCGGCAGCTCCATCATCGGCAGGTGGTGCGCGCCGGGAGCGTGGCCGACGGCCCACTCGTCGTCCTCCCGGACGTCGAGCACGTAGGCGTCGTCGGCGATCTCGGTCACGGTCACGGTGGGAACCTGGGGTCCGAACACGCGCCAAGCCTAGATCCTCGCCCGGCCCACCGTCGGGGGGCGGTCCCGCACGTCACAGTCGGGTGACCCACCGGGG
This sequence comes from Micromonospora sp. URMC 106, assembly GCF_051386395.1. Taxonomy (NCBI): domain Bacteria; kingdom Bacillati; phylum Actinomycetota; class Actinomycetes; order Micromonosporales; family Micromonosporaceae; genus Micromonospora; species Micromonospora sp. URMC 106. The sequence continues at coordinate 22,895 of NZ_JBPQTP010000081.1, read as the reverse complement.
GTTGGCCCGCGCCCACTGCGGCACGCGGGTGCCGCGTACCGCCTCGAACAGCCCGTTCCCGCCGTTGTCGAGGACCACGTACGAGACCTGGTCGATGGTCTGCGGGTGGGACGGCACCTGCACGCCGCGCAGCGCGTCGGCCGGCAGGTCGCGCAGCGCGAGGACGAGGTCCTCCAGCGGTACGCCGTTGGTGTCCACGGTCAGCGAGCCGCCCACCGCCCGGATCACCTGGTCGAGCTTGACAGGGTTGGTGCGCAGCGACGTCTCGCTCGTGCGCTCCAGCAGGGCCCGGAGCAGCTGCTGCTGGTGCCGCTGCCGGTCGTAGTCGCCGCCGGGCAGGTCGTAGCGCTGGCGGACGTAGTCCAGCGCCTCGCCGCCGTCCATCTGCTGGCAGCCCGGCTGGAAGACCCGGTTGGTGTGGATCGAGCGGACCTCGGTGTCCACGCACATGCGTACCCCGCCGAGCAGGTCGATGACCTTGCGGAAGCCGGAGAAGTCGATCAGGGCCGCGCCGTCGAAGCGGATCCCGGTCAGCCGGGCCAGGGTGGCCGAGAGCAGCCGGGTGCCCGGCTCGCCGCCTCCGCCGTGCTCGTACGCTGCGTTGATCTTGTCCTGGCCGCCGCCGAAGCCGTTGCCCGCCGGGATGGCGACCAGCAGGTCGCGGGGGACGGAGACGAGGTACGCCTCCCGTCCGCCGGCCGGCACGTGCACGATGAGGATGGTGTCCGACCGCCGGTCCGCCGCGCTGCCGCTCTGCCACCGGTCGGTCCCCACGAGCAGGTAGTTCAGCGGCCCGTCCGGATCGGTCCGCTCCCGGCGGGCGGTGGGATCGAGCAGTTGCTCCCGGACCACGGAGCGCTCGTACCGGTCGGTCAGGGCCCGCAGGCCGACCACGGCGAGCCCGGTCAGCAGCACCACGGCCAGGCCGAGGCCGAGCAGGACGCGGGGCCAGCGGGCGCGGCGGGGCCGGGCGGCCCGGGCGTCGGCCCCGGTCCGTGCCCGACCGTCGCGCGCCGATCTGGACGTGGCTCCTCCCCGCGGGCCTGTACGTGAATCCTTCTCACGTCAGGCTAGGGGCGGATCGGCCGGCCCGGGCCGGTTCGCAGGAATTGCCGCGCCCCGGCCGCTCCCGTCCGGATCCGGGCCGGCGCCGCCGCGGGCACTACTCGCGGCTGGAAATCACCCCGGGGTTGGCGAAGACGAACTGGGCGAGCTTGTCCTGCTTGACCGCCTGGAACATCTCCATCGTCTGTGGGCTCAGCGTCTCCCGGCTGCCGTCGCCGTGGAACGTGCCGCCGTTGGTCTTCAGCATCACCAGGTCGTTGCCGGTCACCCCGCGCATGGTGAAGATGAAGTCGGCGATCGGCACGCCGCCGGTGTCGAGGATGAACGCCTTGCCCGCCGCCTTGATCAGCTCGTTGAGCTTGAGCGGATTGGTCAGCGTGCCGTCCTGGGTGGCCTTCTTGGCCATCGCCTTGATGAGCTGCTGCTGGTTCTGCTGCCGGTCGTAGTCGCCGTTCTTGAGGGACTTGCGCTGCCGGGAGTAGTCCAGCGCCGCCCAGCCCTCCATCTCCCGGCAGCCCTTCTTGTGTACGACGGGCGTCATCTTCTTGCCGGTCTTCTTGGCGTCCGCGTTCCACATCGGCTTGCCGTCGACGTACGACATGTGGATCGACTTGACCTCCTGCTTGACGCAGATGCGCACCGTGCCGAGGGTGTCGATGACGTTCTTGAAGCCGCCGAAGTTGATGATCGCGGCGCCGTCGAAGCTGATGTTGGTCATCTTCTTGATCGTCTGCGCCATCAGCTGGGCGCCGCCCTCCCAGCCGCCGCCGTTGCGGGCGCCGGCCTGGAACGCGGCGTTGATCTTGTCGACGCCGCCCGGGTATCCGCTCTTCTTGAACGCCGGGATCTGCGCCTCGGTGTCCCGGGGGATCGAGATCAGGTAGGCCTGGTCGTGCGTGGCCGGGATGTGCAGCACGATGATGCTGTCCGCCCGGACGTCGTCGGCCGCCCACCGCTCCCGGGCGTCCACGCCGAGCAGCAGCATGTCGATCGGGCCGTCCAGGGTGGCGCCGCCCTCGGCGTCCGACTTGCCCGCGTCGCCGAGCAGGTTGCGCTGGGCGATGTTGCCGGTGGCCTCGCTGATCAGCGCCTTGCTGCCGACGATCGCGACACCACTGAGCATCATCAGCACGGCGCCGAAGACCAGGGTGAGTCGGGCCCAGAGGGGGTCCTTGCGGCGCGGCCGCTTCTTCGCGGGCCCGCCGCCCGTCTTTCCGCCCTTCCCCGGCTGGGTCGGGATGGTCGGTGCGACCCGTACGGGGCCGCGGGAGGACTCCAGCGCCGGAGGGCGACGGCTGGTCTGAACCGGCATGCGTGCTCCAGCTCGCGTGGTGAGGGGGCGGGATCACTTTACGGACGCTTTTTCATCCTGGGTAGTTCGTCGGGCCGTCAATTGTCGTTGTCCCGGCCGTCATCCAGGGAAACTGACCGAACGTACACATCGATACGACCGGTCGGCGGTTGGCGCACAGAAAGCCGAAAGCCGGCCCTTGACCCGCGACGACGTCCGTCGATCGGGTGGCGGGCCGGCTTTCCGGTGTCGCGCGTCAGTTTCCGGTGCCGTCGGTCTTCTGGTTGGCCTTCACCCACGCGGTCATGGTGTCCGCGGACATCGCCTTGTACATGGCGAGCGCCTTCTCCTTGTCCGACACCACCACCGACTCCCCGTTGATGGTCTGGCTGCCGACGTGCGGGCTGGTGACGAAGGTCAGGTTCTCGCCCCGCAGGTTGCGGAACTGCACCGCCATGTCGACCAGCGAGAAACCCTCGTCCACGGTGACGGCGGCGGTGACCGACTTGAGGAAGTCGTTCAGCTTCTTCGGATTGGTCAGCGTGCCGGTGCTCGCCGCCTTGTCCATCAGAGCGCGGAGGAACTCCTGCTGGTGACGCATCCGGGCGAAGTCGCCGTCCGGGAACTGCTTGCGCTGGCGGATCCAGTCCAGGGCCTCGGCGCCGTCCATGTGGTTGGTGCCCTTGGTGAACGTCCGGTACGGCTTGTGGATCGAGGTGATGGTCCGCTCGACCTTCAGGTCGACGCCGCCGAGGGCGTCGGTGACCTGCTTGAAGCCGGCGAAGTCGATCGCCATCACGTGGTCGAGCCGCACGTCCGTGAAGCACTCCACCGTCCGGACGGCCAGCGGCAGCCCGCCGAACGCGAACGCACCGTTGATCTTGCCGCGCTGGCCGGAGCCGCACTCCGCGTTGGCGCTCTCCGGGATCGGCACATAGAGGTCGCGGGGGATGGAGACCAGGTACGCCTGCTGGTGGTCGCTCGGGATGTGCATCACGATGATCGTGTCGGCCCGCCACTTGCTGGACTGGTCCACCGGGGCGTCCGGGTCCCGCGAGTCGCTGCCGACCAGCAGGATGTTCAGCGCGCCGTCCACCGCCTTGGCGGGCCGCCCTCCGGTGATCTCGGAGAACGGGTCGGTGCGGGCCAGGTCCTCGTTGAGGCTCCGGGCGTAGAACCAGGCGCCCGCCCCGCCCAGCAGCGCGAGGACCAGCACGGCCACGCCGGCCACCAGGCCGATCCGGCCCCACCGGGGCCGCGCGCCGCGCCGCCCCGGGCGCTCGGGGCCGCCGGGGCCACCCGGGCCGCCGGGACCACCCGGACCTGACGGACCACCCGGGCCGCCGGCCCGTGGTTCGTCGGCGGACGGGTACCAGCGGGCCTCGGTCGACCGGGCACGGCCGGCGGCGTCCCGGCCGGAGCCGGGCACCGACGCGCGCCCGGCGCTGCGGTGCAGGTACGGGAGCGGAACACCGGCGGGCGTGGTCGCTGACATGTAACTCAGGGTACGTACGTCTGGCCACTGTCGCCTTCAGGCGAAGCCGGCGTTTGCCGGCGCCGCCCGGGCGAGCGGTTACCCTAGCCGCTCGCGGAAGTACTCGATCGTGCGCCGGAGGCCGTCTTCGGGCGCGACGGTCGGCTCGTATCCGAGCAGCTCGCGGGCGCGGGTCAGATCGGGGCGGCGCATCTCCGGGTCGTCGGCGCTGCGGGTGATGTAGGTCACCTCGGAGCTGCTTCCGCAGAGCGACACGATCGTCTCCGCCAGTTGCCGCATGCTCATCTCGTGCTCGGTGCCGCAGTTGATCGGCCCCGTCTCCCGCGAGTCGAGCAGCAGCAGGATGCCGCGCACCAGGTCGGCCACGTAGCAGATCGAGCGGGTCTGGTTGCCGGTGCCGTGCACGGTGATCGGCTCGCCGCGCAGCGCCTGGGAGATGAACGTCGGGATGGCACGGCCGTCGTCGGGCCGCATCCGCGGGCCGTACGTGTTGAAGATCCGGACGATCGCGGCGTCCAGCCCCCGGCTGCGGTGGTAGGCCATCGTCGCCGCCTCGGAGAAGCGCTTCGCCTCGTCGTAGACGCTGCGGACGCCGATCGGGTTGACGTTGCCCCAGTACGTCTCGCGCTGCGGGTGCTCCTTCGGATCCCCGTACGCCTCCGAGGTGGAGGCCATCAGGAACCGGGCGCCGTCGGCGACCGCGCGGTCCAGCAGGTGCAGGGTGCCCACCGAGCCGACCCGGAGGATCTCCACCGGCAGCTTCTCGAAGTCCGTCGGGCTCGCCGGGGAGGCCATGTGCAGGATGGCGTCGAACCGCTCGGCCAGGGCCGGGTGATGGGTCGGCAGCCCGTCGGAGATGTCGGCCTCGACCAGCGTGAACCTCGGCTCGTCCGCCAGGTGGGCGACGTTCTCCTTGGACCCGGTGACGAAGTTGTCCAGGGCGACCACCGTGCAGCCGCGGGCGATCAGCGCATCCACCAGGTGTGACGGTACGAAACCGGCACCGCCCGTGACGAGGATGCGGTGACCGGGGCCGAAGCGCGCAGCAACGTTCATGCCGGTCAGCCTACCCACCGCCACGGTCGCGCACCCGGCGTGGCCGGAGGGGCCCCCGGCTCCGCGGGGACCCCTCCGACGGGTGGGCCGGGATCAGTGGGCGCCGGCGCCGGTGAGCGCGCGTACCTCCAACTCGGCGTACTTCTCCTCGTCGTGCTCCTTCGAGAGCACGGTCCCGAGCCAGCCGCAGAGGAAGCCGAACGGGATGGAGAGGATGCCGGGGTTGGACAGCGGGAACCACTGCCAGTCCTGCTCAGGGAACATCGAGGTGGGCGCACCCGAGACCACCGGCGAGAAGAACACCAGCAGGACGGCGGAGAGCAGGCCGCCGTAGATGGCCCAGACCGCGCCCGAGGTGTTGAACCGCCTCCAGAACAGGCTGTAGAGGATCGCCGGCAGGTTGCCCGAGGCGGCCACCGCGAAGGCGAGCGCCACCAGGAAGGCGACGTTCAGGTTCTGCGCGAAGATGGACAGCACGATCGAGATCGCGCCGATCACCAGGGCGGAGACCCGGGCGACCCGGACCTCCTGCCGCTCCGACGCCGTCCCGTTCTTGATCACGTTGGCGTAGAAGTCGTGCGCCAGGCTGGACGAGGAGGCCAGGGTCAGGCCGGCCACCACGGCCAGGATGGTGGCGAAGGCGACCGCCGCGATGATCGCCAGGAGGGTGGCCCCGCCCAGGTCGCCGCCGAGGAAGTCGATGCCGAGCGCCTCGGCGAGCTGCGGTGCGGCCGTGTTGCCGGCCTTGTCCTGCGCGGTGATGGCCTCGCCGCCCACCAGCGCCGCGGCGCCGAAGCCGAGGGCCAGGGTGAGCAGGTAGAACGTGCCGATGATGCCGATCGCCCAGAGCACGCTCTTGCGGGCCGCCTTCGCGGTCGGCACGGTGTAGAACCGGATCAGGATGTGCGGCAGGCCGGCCGTGCCGAGCACCAGGGCGATGCCGAGCGAGAGCAGGTCCATCTTGCTGTAGAAGGTCTTCAGTGCGTCGCCGGGTGTGTCGACGCCGTACCGCAGCCCGGGTTCCAGGAACGCGCTGCCCTTGCCGGACGCGGAGGCGGCGTCGCCGAGCAGCGACGACAGGTTGAACTTGTACTTCGCCAGCACCAGCAGGGTCATCACCAGCGCGCCGCCCATCAGCAGGAACGCCTTGACGATCTGCACGTACGTGGTGCCCTTCATGCCGCCCACCGTGACGTAGACGATCATCAGGGCACCGACCATGATGATGGTGGCGACCTTGGCGGTGTCCGCGTCCATGCCGAGGAAGGTGGTGCCCGGCTTGATGCCGAGCAGCAGCGCGACCAGCGCGCCGGCGCCCACCATCTGGGCCAGCAGGTAGAAGATCGACACGGTGATGGTGGAGACCGCCGCGGCGGTGCGGACCGGGCGCTGGCGCATCCGGAAGGCCAGCACGTCGGCCATCGTGTAGCGGCCGGAGTTCCGCAGCAGCTCCGCGACCAGCAGCAGGGCCACCAGCCAGGCGACCAGGAAGCCGATCGAGTAGAGGAAGCCGTCGTAGCCGTAGAGGGCGATGATGCCGGCGATGCCGAGGAACGAGGCGGCCGACATGTAGTCGCCGCCGATCGCCATGCCGTTCTGGAAGCCGGAGAAGGACCGGCCGCCGGCGTAGAAGTCGGTGGCGGTCTTGGTCTGCCGGCTGGCCCAGATGGTGATGGCCAGGGTCACCGCCACGAAGACCAGGAACAGCGTGATGGTGAGGTTGCGGGCGGTGCTGTCGCCCGCCTCAGCCGCGAGGACCGTGTTCATGCGTCACCTCCCCGATCTCGGCGCGGATCCGGTCGGCGATCGGGTCGATCTTCCGGTCGGCGTACCGGGAGTAGAGCCAGGCGATGACGAAGGTGGAGACGAACTGGAGCAGGCCGAAGACGAGGGCGACGTTGATGTTGCTGCCGAAGAGCTTCGTGCCCATGAAGTCCCGCGCGTACGCGGACAGGATCACGTAGAGCGCGTACCACAGGAAGAACGCGACGGTCATCGGGAAGACGAAGCCGCGCAGCGCGCGACGCAACCCGGCGAACTCGTCCGACCGCTGTACGGCGAGGTACCGGTCCGCCGCCGAGGCGGAGGGCGCGGACGCGGGTGTGTCCGTGGACATTTGTGGATCACCACCTTCACAGGCGTGGGGAGTTTCGCGCACGGTAGAAAGTGCGCTCCCCGCCGTGGAAGGGCGAGATCGACGCCGGTCGGCGGCTGCGCCGAACGGCACGGTGGCTGCGCCGAGTGACCCAGCTCACTCCGCTTAACGGTCGTCGGGTGCGCGTGCGGGCCGGTCGAGCGGTCACCGGCATGTCGGGACCTGGAGGCCGAGCGGCATCCGGCCGGTCGAACGGTCGTCGGGTCGACGCCGTCGGTCGCCGGTCGTCAGGTCAGCTCGCGGTACCTGCCCCGGTAGTGCAGCAGCGGGTCCGTCTCCCCGGTCAGCTCGACGGCCTCGATGGTGGCCTCCACCAGCAGGCCCCAGCCGTACTCGCGGGCGGCGTCGAGCCGGCACCCCGCCCAGCCGCCCGCGTCGGCCGGCACCGGGCCGTAGGGCGTGTCGGTCCACGCGCCGGTGGCGAAGAGGCCGCCGGGCGACGGGAAGAGGCCGGCGAACCGGTCGGCGAGCTGCCGGTGCGACGGGTTCAGCGGGGCCACCGCGAAGCGGCCGGCGGACTCCACCGCCGCCCACAGGTCCGACTCCGGGTCGACCAGGCCGAGCAGCCGGTCCGGCTCCCCCTCCGCGACCAGCGTCGACGACACCGTCAGGCCCGCCGGCCCGGGCGCCGTCCAGAGCGTCACCGGCGACGCCAGCCGGCCCCGCAGCCGGCGTACGGGGGAGCGCTGCCCGGCTGGCACGGCGAACGGGTCGGTGTGGTGGATCTCGGCGCCCGGCTCATGATTCACGTGAAACATTGTGCCGCCCACCCCACCCCGCCGGGCCCGGACGCGTCGTGGCGGGCGCCCTTCCCGGCCCGCCCTTCCCGGCCCGCCCGTCCCCGGGCACCCGGGCACGCGCCCGGCCGAGGGAAGCGGTCGTGCAGGTCGGTCGGCCGGGTGTGCCCGTCGAACTGGGCGAGCTGGTCGGCCGCCTCGGTCAGCAACGGGACCGCCGCTTGAGATCTTGGACGTTCCCGGCCCCTATAGGGGCCCTTCCCTGCCAAGATCTCGGTGGTGGTGCGCCCCGACGCCTGGTGATCGTTCGTCAGGGTGTTCCGGTCGCCCCGAGCCGGCTGAGCGCCTCGGGGCGCGCGCGGGATGCGCGGCGGGGGCAGGGCGGCGTACCGTCCGTGCTCAGTCGTCGTCCGCGGCCAGTGACCGGCGGGCGGCGGCCAGCACCTCCGGGTCCGCGCAGCCGGCGGCGTAGCCGGCGATCCGGCGGCGGATGTCGCGGCCGAGCAGCCACCCGCCGATCCGCTCCGCCACCGGGCGGAGGAACGCCGGCCGGCAGCGGAAGCTGTATCGCCAGGTGGCGACGGTGGAGCCGGGTTCCGGGGCGGGCGCGAACCGCCAGCCGCCCGCGAACATCTCGAAGAACCACGGCCCGTGCACCATCTTCATGCCGACGTGGCTCGGCGGCGCCCACGAGACGTACTCGCTCACCATGATCAGCCCGTGCCGCGACCGGGTGAAGGTGCGCACCCCCTTGCCGGGCCGGGTCGCCCCGTCGGTGAAGTGCTGCTCGCGGACGAACGGGTCCCACCGGTAGCGCACCGGCGCGGTGGTCTGGGAGACCGCGAAGGCCAGCTCGGGTGGCACCGGGACGGTCACCACCGCTTCGACGACGGGCATCACGCCATTGTGCCGCCGGCCGGCAAGGCCCGACCTCGCGGCGCGGATACGCCCAGCGGGGTCGGCACGCGTCGGTGCCCGGGAGGTCCGTCGCCCGCTGCGGCCCTACGTAGCCGGTCGTCAGGCACAGGACGCCCGTTGCCGGCCCGCGTCGACCGGCGTCAGTCGTAGCTCGCCGCCGCTGACCGACAGCTCGGTGATCCGCCGGTTGCGGCCCGACGGTGTCGGCTCTCAGCGGCGCGGGGTCACCGTGGCGAGCAACTCCGGCATGCGGCGGTCCAGCACGTCGCCGGCCAGGTACGCGCCGAGCAGCGCCGCGCCCAGCCCGTACGCCGCGCCGAGCGGCAGGGCCAGCCAGAGCCAGACGTCGCCGAGCAGCCCGGCGGCCACGACCATCGGCACCGCCGCCACCGCCGTGGCGAGCATCGCCAGCAGGGTGAGGAAGCCCTTCGCCAGCCCCGCGCCGGTGTTCATCGCGAACGGGTTGCTCGTCTCCGGCAGCGAGTACGCCCCGAGCACCGAGACGAAGCAGTTCACCGCCAGCCCCGCGCCGTAGGTCGCGAGCAGGGTGCCCGCCATCACCCCGACCCAGCCGGGCTCGCCGAGGACGGCGGCGAGCACGATCGCGACGACAGCCAGCATGGGCAGCACGTAGAGCGAGAACGCGGTCATCCGGGCGCGCAGCTCCACCTGGCCGGGCACGCCCGCCACCACGTTAGCGGCGTACGCGCTGCCGTCGAAGCCGAACTGGTTGGCCAGGGTGACCGCGGCGAGCACGCCCACGAAGAGCATCGACAGGCTGACCAGCACCGGCGACAGCGTGTCGGGGACGCTGAACCCCTGCTCCGCCCCCACGTCGAAGCCGGAGCCGCCGAGGTTGACCATGACCGGCACGAAGATGCCGACCACCGCGACGGTGATCAGGTTCGCCCGGCGTCGGGCGTCCCGCCACCAGTAGCGCGCCTCTCGGGCGACCAGGGCGCCGAACCGGTCCCGGCGGGCCCAGCCGACGGCCCTCGGGAAGAGTTGGGCGACCGCGCCGCCGGTCACGCCACGCCGGGCGGGGGCGGGGCCGGCGCTGGCCGCGCCCACCATGGCCGACTCGAGCGAGCGGGACCACCAGGCCAACAGCGCCACGATGCTGACCGCCGTGATCAGCAGCTTCACCGGGGCGGCCCAGGGGCGGCCCTCGGCGACGTCGATGCCGGCCGTCCACGGGGCCCCGAACGGCGTCCAGCCGACCACCTCGGCCACCCCGTCGAGCCGGTCCCAGTCGGCGTCGCCCAGCGCGGCGACGCCCAGCAGCTGCAACGGCCCGAGCAGCGCGGCGAGCACGGCGAGCAGCACGGCAGCCAGGTCACGGACCCGGCGCGACCGCAACGCGGTGGCGAACGCGCTGGTGACGGCCCGGGCCGCCGCGACGCAGAGCAGCAGCCCGGCGGCCACCCCGACCGCCATGACCGCGGCGGCGGACCAGCCGCCCAGCGCCCCGGCGGTGACCACCAGGCCACAGAGGGCCAGCAGCATCGCGATGGTGGGGACGCTGACGAAGGCGGCGGCGAACAGCCCGGTGACGAGCGTGCGGCGGGGCAGCGGCAGCAGCGCGAACCGGGCCGGGTCCAGCGTCTCGTCCACCCCGAAGAAGACCAGCGGCAGCAGCAGCCAGCCGAGCACCGTCAGGCCACCGCCGAACGCGGCGACCATCAGCGCGTAGCGGCCCTCGTCGGCCAGGCCGGGCGCGGCGAAGAGGAAGAAGCCGGTGCCGGCGGCCCAGAGCCCGCCCACCACGCCGGCCACGAAGAGGGCGACCCGCCAGCCCTGGCCCCGGAAGTTGTTGCCCATCACCCGCAGCTTGAGGCGGACGAAGTGCCGGGCGGAGACCCGCCGGACCGACGTCGCGGGGGTGGTCGGGGCGCTCACCGCGACAGCCACGCCAGCTCCTCGCCGGTCGCCGTACGGCCGCCGACCACCTCGACGAAGACCTGCTCCAGCGGCCGTCCGCCGCGCACCTCGTCGATCGCGCCGACTCGCTTGATGGTGCCCGCCGCCAGGATCGCCACGTGCGAGCAGAGCCGCTCGACGACCTCCATGACGTGGCTGGAGAAGACCACCGTCCCGCCCCCGGTCACGTACCGGTGCAGGATGTCCCGGATCAGCGCGGCGGAGACCGGGTCGACCGCCTCGAAGGGCTCGTCGAGCACGAGCAGCCGGGGCCCGTGCAGCAGCGCGCAGGCCAGGCCGATCTTCTTCTTCATGCCCGCCGAGTAGTCGACCACCAGGGTCCGGCCGGCGTCGGCGAGCGCGAGCACGTCCAGCAGCTCCGCCGCCCGCTGGTCGACCACCGCCGGGTCCATGCCGCGCAGCAGGCCGTGGTACGCGAGCAGCTCCGCGCCGCTGAGCCGGTCGAAGAGCCGAACGCCGTCCGGCATCACGCCGAGCAGTTGCTTCGCGCCCACCGGGTCGGCCCAGACGTCGCGCCCGAGCACCCACGCCCCGCCGGCGTCGGGCCGGAGCAGGCCCACCGCCATCGACAGGGTGGTCGTCTTCCCCGCGCCGTTCGGGCCGAGCAGACCGTAGAAGGAGCCGGCCGGGACGTCCAGGTCGACACCGGCCACCGCGACCTTGCCGTCGAACTGTTTCGCCAGGCCACGCAGGGAGAGAGCCGGGTGCTCAGCAGTCATGCGTCCGACCGTATCCGGCGTCGGCCAGCCACCGGTCCGGCCGCAGGATGATCCCCGGTCATCCCCGAGACGTACCCCGGACGGCCCGCGTCATCGTCTCGGACGGCGGGCGCTCCTCACAGCCGCAGCGCCTCCGGGGCGTGCAGGCGGAGCATGGTGGCCCCGACGTCGGCCGGCGCCCGGCGGCGGGTCGCCACCGACACCGTCACCATCACGGTGAAGGCGAGCGGCACCGTCCAGGCGGCGGGCTGCGCGGTGAGCGTGGCCGGCCAGCCGGACAGCGGCGGGCCGAGCACGGTGACCAGCACCGCCCCGACCGCCGCGCCGCCGCCGACCAGGATGCCGGCGGCGGCGCCGAGGTCGGTCAGCCCGCGCCACCAGATGCCGAGCACGAGCAGTGGGCAGAAGCTGGACGCGGCGACAGCGAAGGCCAGCCCGACCACCTGTGACACGTCCAGCCCGGCGAGGTTGAGCGCGAGCACCGCCGGCACGGCGCCGGCGATCACCGTGGCGAGCCGGAAGCCGCGCACCGAGCCCCGGCCCAGCACGTCCGTCGAGATCACCCCGGCGACGCTGGTGAGCAGCCCGGAGGAGGTGGAGAGGAAGGCCGCGAACGCGCCGGCCGCGACCAGCGCGGCGAGCAGCCGACCGGTGGTGTCGTCGCCGAGCGCGGCGCCGGGCAGCAGCACCACCACCGCGTCCGTCTGGCCGGTGACCAGCAGTTGCGGGGTGTAGACGCGGCCGAGTACCCCGTAGATGGTGGGCAGCAGGTAGAACGCGCCGACCAGGGCGAGCACCACGAGCGTGGTGCGCCGGGCGGCGGCGCCGTCGGGGTTGGTGTAGAACCGCACGAGCACGTGCGGCAGGCCCATGGTGCCGAGGAAGGTGGCCAGGATCAGCGAGTAGGTGGCGAACAGGCCCCGGTCGTCGTCCCCGGCGGTGCTGGGCAACAGCCAGTCGGCCGCGTCGGTGGCCACCCCGGAGACCTCCGGCACCGGGTCGCCGGCGGCGAACGACAGCTCGTCGCCGGGGCGTACCTCGACTGTCCGGCCGTCGGGGAGGGTGAGGGTCGCGCGGTGCTCGACCACCACGGTGGTCGCGGTCCGGAACGTCGGCCCGTCGGGCGGGGTCACCGCCGGGCGGGCATCGGCCTGCCACTGCAACGCCAGGAAGATCGCCGGTACGGCGAGCGCGGTCAGCTTGAGCCAGTACTGGAAGGCCTGGACGAAGGTGATCGCGCGCATGCCGCCGAGCGCGACGTTCGCGGTGACCACCACGGCCACCAGCAGGGCCCCCAGGGGGTACGGCGAGCCGGTCACCGTGGCCAGCGTCAGCCCCGCCCCCTGGAGCTGCGGCACCAGGTAGAGCCAGCCGATGAAGATCACGAAGACGGTGGCGAGGGTGCGCAGCCGGCGCGACCCGAGCCGCAGCTCGCAGAAGTCCGGCAGGGTGAACGCGCCGGAGCGGCGCAGCGGCGCGGCCACGAAGAGCAGCAGCGCGAGGTACCCGGCGGCGAAACCCACCGGGTACCAGAGCACGTCGACGCCGTACTTGAGGATCAGCCCGGCGACCCCGAGGAAGCTCGCCGCCGACAGGTACTCCCCGCCGATCGCGGCGGCGTTCCAGGTCGGGCTGATCGCCCGCGACGCGACCAGGAAGTCGGAGGTGGTGCGGGCCAGCCGCAGCCCGTAGAAGCCGATGCCGACGGTGACCAGGGTGACCGCCACGATCGCCGGGACGACGAAGCCGTTGCCCACCTCAGCGCTCCGGCCGCTGGACCAGGTCGGTGAAGTCCTGCTCGTTCCGTTCGGCCAGCCGCACGTACGCCCAGCCGACCGCGATCAGGAACGGGAACGAGACCACGCCGAGCAGCAGCCAGGGCAGGTTGACGCCGAGCACGGTGATCCGGCCGACGTCGGGCGCGATGGCGAAGAGCCACGGCAGCCCGCCGAGCCCGATCGCCACCACCAGGGAGAGCCGCAGGGCCAGCGCGAGCTGGGCCCGCACCAGCCCCCGGACGAGCGCGTCGCCGACCCGGGTCTGCTGGGCCAGCTCGGCGCGGGTGCGTTCCGCCCGGTCCTCCCGGCGGGACACCTCGGCCAGCACGATCCGCGCCCGGGGCTGGGGGACGGAGGCCGGTCCCGGTACGCCCGCCCGGGGCTGCCCGGCCGCCCCCGGCCGTGGCTGCTCCGGCGGCCCGGGCCGGCCTGCGGTCCGAGCCGCCCGGGTGCGATCGTCGGCGGCGGCCACCCCGGCAGTCTCGCCTGATCAGCGGGAATGTCAAGGGTGCCGGCCGCCGTCCCGCCGCGCCGCGCGCCGGCTCGACGGAGCAGTCCACACCGGGCTGTGCACAACCTGTGGATAACGGGTCAGCCCTGTGGATAACTCCGTGGAAACCGCCGTCACCGGAACCTTCTGCCCTGCTGGCGAGTGGGAGAGATGGAGAAGGGAGGTGACTGTGTCCGACGGCGATCCGATCTCGGAGGTCTACGCCGGCTGTTTTCGCCGGCTCGTGGTCCAGCTCTACGCGGTGACCGGCGACCTGAACGAGGCGCAGGAGGCGGTCCAGGAGGCGTTCACCCGGGCGCTGGCCGCGCCCCGCCACTTCGCCCGGCTGGAGAACCCGGAGGCGTGGCTGCGCCGGGTCGCGGTGAACGTGGCGCGCAGCCGCCACCGGCGCCGGCGGATCCTCGACGGGCTGCTGCGCCGGATCGGTCCGCCGCCCGCCGTCGCCGATCGTGCGCCGGAGCACCTTGCGCTGCTCGCCGCGCTGCGCGGGCTGCCCGACGGGCAGCGGCACGCGCTCGCCCTGCACTACCTCGTCGATCTGCCGGTCGACGAGGTGGCGGCGACGCTCGGCGTCTCCGCCGGCACGGTCAAGTCCCGCCTGTCGCGCGGCCGGCAGGCGCTGGCGGCACTGCTCACCGACTCCGACGCCACCACCAGCACGCAGACCGGGAGGGCCCATGTCCGATCGTGAGTTCACCGGGTTCGACGTCGAGACCGTCGCCGACGCCGTCCGTCAGCCGCCGTTGAGTCAACTCCGGCGCACGGCGCGGCTACGTCGCCGGCGCAGGGCGACCGGCGTCGGCCTGGCGGTCGCACTCGCACTCGGCGGCACGGCGGTCGCCCCGTTAGCCAGCGGCGGGGGCGGGGCGGACTGGGCGGGCCTGGACCCCACCAGCCAGCCGGCCGAACCTCGGGTGGTGAGCCATCTGGTCGTGCTCTCCGAGCGGTCGGCGGTGGCCGTGGAGGACGCCGACAACGGGTGTCGGTTGAGCTTCACGGCCACCGTCGACGCCGGGCGTACCTGGTCGGGCTGGCGCACCAACTACCTCGACGGCCCGTGCAGGTTGGACGCGGCGGGGCGCCGCGCCTCGGACGTCCGGTTCACCGTGCTCGACGAGCAGCGGTACCTGGTCAGCATCGACGGCACCCAGGTCGTCTCGCTGGACGCCGGTCGCACCTGGCGGAGCCTCGCGTCGGTGGTGACCGAGGTCCGCGCCTTCCCCGAGAATGCCCAACCGGTGCGCTGCCAGGAGTTCTGCGGGGCGATGCCGCGCCTCTTGGCGGTCGATCAGGACACCTGGCGGGTGTACCGGCTCACCCACGCGCCCCAGGCGTTCGGGCCGGATACCGTGGACTGGGCCGACGACGGTGCCCTCTGGTTCATGTCGCCCGCGCCCGAATACGGCGCGCCTGCTTCGGTCGCCCGTAGCGTCGACCGGGGGGCGACCTGGCACACCTCGACGGTGCCCGAGGGAGTGTGGGCGAACTCGCTGGTTGCCGTCAGTGCGCAGGAGGCGTACGTGCTGGGCCAGACCGTGCCCGCCGACCCGAACGGCGGTGAGCCCACCCGCCCGGCCCGACTGCTGCACACCACGGACGGCGGCCGGTCCTGGGCGGATGTCGCCACGAACCTGCCCTCGACGGATTCTGTCCGGGGGATCACCCTGGGCGCCGACGGGGCTCTGCTCGTCGGTGACGCGACCTCGACCTCCGTCACGTCGTCCGTGTGGACCAGCCGGGACAGCGGCCGGCACTTCACCCGCAGTACGCGGACCGGCAACGAGGGCAAGCTCGGCACGTCCCGGGGACTGGTCTGGCTGGCCGATCGGGAGGACCCGACCGACGCCAACTCCGTCGTCGTCCAGGTCAGTGCCGACGGCGAGAACTGGAGCCGACTGACGCTCCCCCGATAGGCGATTCCCTCGTCGATGGCGAGCGGCAGCCGGCCCTGGCCGGTGATCACCTCCCTCGCGGCGGCGGGCGCCAGGTGTAGCGTCTCCTCGCCACGGGCACCAGGTCACGGGTGATCACCAGCAGGAACGGCACCGTGCCCTCGGTCGATTCGGGCAGGCCGGCGGCGCCGCTGACGGCCGCCGCGCGCAGCGGCGCGACCAGGTCGCGGAAGGCGTCCTCGGACAGGTTGGCGAGGCCGGGTAGCCCAGTTCCACCAGTCGGTCGAGCTGGTGGTCGAATTCGGTCGCGGGGTCGTAACAAGAGCAGCCTCCCTGCGCGTACGGAGCACGTACGTCGTACGGAAGGTGCCGTCTGTTCCGAGCGGATCCGTGAGTGGCGCCGGATCCATGCAACCCCTTCGGACCGATTCTCCGTCCTTAGGTCGTGAAGGTCGAGAAGGTGGTCAACAGGCGGCTCGGCGTCGTGCTGGCGGTGCTCCTCGGACTGGCCGGTTCCAGCGGGGCCGTCGCCATCGGCCGGGGGCCCGGCGGCGCTCGCGTCGCCGCGCTGACCGTCACCGCGTCGGCCACCGGGGTCCGGCCCCCGGATCCCCCGCCGCCGGGCGCCAGCGTCCGCCTCCCCCCGGTCCTGGGCCGGTCGGAGCCGGCCACGGCCACCGCGGAGCGGTTGGTCGCGGCGGTGGACCAGGCCCTCCGCGAGAGTGCTCCGGGGGCGGCCTGGACGGGGCGGCCGGACCGCCGGCGCCCGGGCTACGTCTACCAGCAGCGGCGGGACGGCCGCCTGGCCTCCGTCACGGTCGGCTCCCCGGTGGTGCACCAGGGGCGAAGTGGCGTCCTCCACGTGCGGATCAGCCTCGACCCGCCCGGGTCGGCCGGCCCGGCTGCCGCTTTCGACTGGTCCTGCCGGAGCGCGGACAGGCGCCGGGGTGCCATGTGCGAGGCGTCGCGGGAGCCGGACGGCGTGCGGACGAAGATCCAGACGAGCGTCGGCGCGGGCGGGTCCGTCCGGCACCGGATCGACGTCGAGTTGCCCGACGTCGGTCGACTGCGGCTGGACGTCTCGAACGACTCCGGCGCCGCCCGGGGCCGGCCCGCCCAACCCGATTCGCCGCTGATGATGGAGGAGGCCAGGGCGATGGCCCTGCACGTCGGCGGCAGGATCGCCGGCTGACCGTGGCCGGGCCGTCGCGGCGTTCCGGGAGCGGCCACGACCCGTGCGAAGGCGCCGGTGTGCACCACCGGGGTCAGCGGTTCCAGTCCTGCTTCGCCGCGCGGACCAGCTTGTCCTTCAGCTCCCGGGTGTGCCGGCGGCTGACCGGCAGCTCGGCCGAGTCGATCACCACGACGTAGCCGGAGTTGACCAGTCGCAGCTCGGCGATCAGCCTGAGCTGCACCAGGTACGACCGGTGGATCCGGACGAAGCCGGCGTCCGCCCACCGCTCCGCCAGGGTCGCCAGCGACACCCGGACCAGGTGCGAGCCGTCGGCGGTGTGCAGGCGGGCGTAGTCGCCCTGCGCCTCCACCCAGCGCACCGCCGAGCGGGGCAACATCCGGGTGGTGCCGGCCAGCTCGATCGGGATGGTCGGGTCCTCCTCCGTCCGGGCCAGTGCCGCCGGGTGCGACGGCACCACCCGCGAACCGATCACCCGGCGCAGCGACTCGGCGAGCCGCTCGGCGCGTACGGGCTTGCGGACGTAGTCGGTGGCGCCCAGGTCGAACGCGTCCACCGCCCCGTCGTCGTACGCGGTGACGAAGACGATCGCCGGCGGCCGGGCGAACCGGCGCAACACCCGGGCCAGCTCCATGCCGTCCAGCCCGGGCATCCGGATGTCGAGGAAGACCACGTCCACGTCACCGTCGCGGAGCACCCGCAGCGCCTCGGTGGCGTCCCCCGCCGTGTGCAGCCGGGCCACCCGGGGGTCGGCCCGCAGGTGGTACGCCAACTCGTCCAGCGCCGGCGGCTCGTCGTCGACCGCCAGCACCCGGAGGAAACCGGACGCGTTCACCGCGCCGGTCCGGTCGGCCCGCTCGCTCACGAGCCCGCCCGTACGCCGGGGTGGAACTTCGGCACCCGCATGCTCACCTTCGTACCGGAGCCGAGACCCGTCTCGACGACGAGGCCGAAGCCGTCGCCGAAGACCGACCGGAGCCGCTCGTCGACGTTGGAGAGGCCGACGTGCTGGCCCGGGTCGTCTCCGACGGCGGCCCGCACAGCGTCGCCCGGGTCCCCGGTGGCGCCGGCCAGCTCGGCGATGCCGGCGGTCAGCGCGGTCGGATCCATCCCCACTCCGTCGTCCTCCACCGTGATGTGGCACTCCGTGCCCGCGTCCCGGGCCTCGATGCTCACCATGCCCGTGCCCGGCTTGCGGGACAACCCGTGCCGGACGGCGTTCTCGACCAGCGGTTGCAGGCAGAGGAAGGGCAGGGTCACGGGCAGCACCTCGGGAGCGATCTGGAGGCGCACCTGGAGCCGGTCGCCGAACCGGGCCCGTTCGATGGTCAGGTAGCGGTCGATCGAGCGCAGCTCCTCGGCCAGCGT
Organism: Micromonospora sp. URMC 106; assembly: GCF_051386395.1. Classification (NCBI taxonomy): domain Bacteria; kingdom Bacillati; phylum Actinomycetota; class Actinomycetes; order Micromonosporales; family Micromonosporaceae; genus Micromonospora; species Micromonospora sp. URMC 106. Next base: position 4,777 of record NZ_JBPQTP010000081.1, on the reverse strand, counting down.
GGTGAACTCGCCGTGCGCCCGGAACGAGTAGCGGGTGAACTCGGCGAACTCCAGAATCAGCTCCCGGGCCCGGTCCGGGTCGGTGCGGACGAAGGAGCCGATCGCGGTCAGCGCGTTGTAGATGAAGTGCGGGCTGATCTGGGCGCGCAGGGCCCGCACCTCGGCGCGGGCCAGCCGCTCGCGGGATGAGTCCAGCTCGGCCAGGGCGAGCTGGTTGCCGGCCCAGTGCGCCGTCTCCAGGGTGGCCTGCACCAGGCCCGGCGCCGGCTGGCCGTCGGCGACGGCGACCAGCGCGCCGGCCGTGCGCCCGTCGGCCCCGGTCAGCGGGGCGACCACCGCGCCGCGCACCGGGCAGTCCACCCGGTCGCACTGCAGCTCCGAGTCGCCGAGGACGGTGGAGCGGCCCGTCGCCACGGCCCGCCGCGCCGCCGCGACCAGCTGGTCGGCGTGGTGCCCGCCGCGCCCGTCCAGGGCGAGCAGTGTGTCCCGGTCCGTCAGCGCCAGCCCGGCCGCCCCCACCAGGGCCCGCAGGTGGCGTACGGCCTTCGCCGCGTTCGCGGCGCCCAGGCCGGCGCGCAGCGGCTCGGCGGCCAGCCCGGCGGTGTGCAGCACCTCGTAGGTGGCCCGCTGGGTGGCCGTGGCGATGCCCCGCCGCCCGCGCAGCCGCACCACCGCGAACAGGGCCGCGGCCAGCGCGGTGACCAGCGAGACGACGCCGAAGACGGCCGAGAGGTTGCCACCCACGCAGCGATCCTGGCCCCTGTCGGCCCGCACGCCAAGGGGTCAGTACGCGCCCTTTCGGGCGAGCACCACCCCGACGGTGCGCCACAGGATGCTCAGGTCGTACGCCAGCGACCAGTTGTCGACGTAGTAGAGGTCCAGTCGGACCGCCTCGTCCCAGGACAGGTCGGAGCGGCCGGAGACCTGCCACAGCCCGGTCATGCCCGGGCGGACCAGGAGCCGCCGGCGCACGTCGCCGAGGAAGTCGCCGTCGTCGGCGGGCAGCGGGCGCGGCCCGACCAGCGACATCTCGCCCTTGAGCACGTTGATCAGCTGGGGCAGCTCGTCCAGGGACGAGGCCCGCAGGAAGCGGCCCACCGGGAACACCCGGGGGTCCTGCTTCATCTTGAACAGCATGCCGTCGGTCTCGTTCTGGTCGACCAGGCTGGCCAGTCGGTCCTCCGCGTCCACGTACATGGTGCGGAACTTCCAGACCCGGAAGGTGCGGCCCTCGTGGCCGACCCGCGGCTGGCGGAAGAAGACCGGGCCGGGGTCGGAGACGCGGATCGCGATCCCGATGGCCAGGAAGACGGGGATCAGCAGCAGCAGGCCGAGCCCGGCGGCCACCCGGTCCATCAGGTTCTTGGCCAGCAGCGCCGGCCCGGAGAGGGTCGGCTCCTCGACGTGCAGCAGCGGCAGGCCCTCGATCGGCCGGATGTGCACCCGGGGCCCGGCGATGTCGGTGAGCTGCGGGGCGACGACCAGGTCGACGCCGGAGCCCTCCAGCTGCCAGGCCAGCCGGCGCAGCTCGCCCGGCTCGGCGCTGGCGGAGCCGCAGACGGCGATGGTGTCGCCGCCGACCTCCCGGACGAGGGCGAGGACGTCGCGGCCCGCGTACACCGGGACCGGGGTCTCCATGCCGCGGGCGGCCGCGTAGCCGTCGGTGACGTGGATGGCGACCGGCATCAGCCCGGCGGCCGGGTTGCGGGTGACCGCCGTGTAGACCTCCAGGCACTCCGGCAGGGTGCCGACCAGCACCATCCGGTGCCCGGCCTGGCCGATGTTGCGCCGGACCACGTGCAGCACGAAGCGGCAGAGCATCCGGTTCAGCAGGATCAGCAGCAGCGCCGCGAGCAGGGCGGTGCCGACCGTGTAGCGGGACAGGTCGGTCTTGGTGGCGAAGGCCAGGAAGGAGACCGTCGCGGCGACGGCCACGCCGGCGCGGATCACCCGCTTGTACTCGTCCGGCCCCAGGCCGAGGTAGCGCCGGTCGTAGGCCCGGTTGGCCCAGAGGCTGACCACCCAGCCGAGCGGCAGCAGCACGAACGCCACCGTGTGGAACCAGGTGGGGTCCTCTTCGGCGTTGTAGAAGCCCGCCCGCGACTGGTCGAACGTCTCGATGGCGATCAGGCTGGCGACCGCGGCGGCCGCGAAGTCCAGCAGCAGGAGGAGGGTGATGTAGGGCCGGTGCCAGCGCGAGACGCGGCGGCGGGCCCGGGCCCACGCGGATCGGGGCACGCCGTTGTGGGACGGCGACGCCGGCGGCTGGATCTCGAAGCTGTCGACGTGCCGCACGAGTTTGCTCCGGCCTGTGTTGGTTACCGGGCGCTGGAGGCTTGTCGTCACCTCACCCATGTCCTCCCGCATGACACGTGCCGCTCACTCGCCGTGAGGGCCCGGGTCGCCCACCGTCCCAGTCTCCCACGCGGTGCCGACCCGTACGCGGACCCGAGGGACATTGCGCCGGTGTGGTGCCGCCTGGCGTCTGGCCGGCTCCGCGCCTTTTCAGAAGCCGGGGACCGAGCCACTATACCGATGGATGACGGGCCCGGTAGAGCCGCAACTCAGACGTTCGGCGCGCGATGGCCGATTCCGTTCCGTAGTCGGCAGTGTCGTCACTCACCGTACTAGTCGCGACAACCGGCGGTCAGCGAGCGGCTTCCCGCCGGTCTGGCACGTCGGGCAGTACTGGAGGCTGGAGTCGGCGAACGAGACCTCACGGACCGTGTCGCCGCAGACCGGACAGGGCTGCCCCGTCCGGGCGTGCACCTTCAGGCCCGAGCGCTTCTCGCCCTTCAGCTCGGCCGCCTTCTGTCCCACCGACCGGCTCACGGCGTCGCCGAGCACCTGCCGGGTCGCCGCGTGCAGGGTCGCCATCTGCTCGTCGGTCAGCCGGTGGGTCAGCGCGAACGGGGACAGCTTCGCCGCGTGCAGGATCTCGTCGGAGTACGCGTTGCCGACGCCCGCCAGCACCGTCTGGTCGGTGAGCGCCCCCTTGACCTGGCCCTTGCGGCCGCGCAGCCGCTCGGCGAAGGTGGCCGCGTCGGCGGCGAGGGCGTCGGGGCCGAGCCGGGCCACCCCGGGCACCGTCGCCGGGTCCGTGACCAGGTAGACGGCGAGGCTCTTCTGGGTGCCGGCCTCGGTCAGGTCGAAGCCGGAGCCGTCGTCGAGGCGTACCCGCAGCGCGATCGGCCCCTTGCCGGGGCGCAGCGGGGCGGCGGAGCCGAACGCCTCCCGGTAGTGCAGCCAGCCCGCCCGGGCCAGGTGGACCACCAGGTGCAGGTCGCCGTCGAGCACCACGTCGAGGAACTTGCCGTGCCGGCGGGCGTCCACCACCGGCCGCCCGGCGGCGGCGGTGGGCGCCGGGTCGTACGTCTTCAGGGCGCTGATCGCGGCGACCTCCAGCCGGTCGACGCGCCGGCCCACCGCGCGCTCGCGCAGGTAACCGGCGAGCGCCTCAACCTCCGGTAGTTCGGGCACCAGCCAACGGTAGCCTTCTTTCCCGTGAGAATCGTGGTGGCGCACAACCGGTACCGGGAAGCCCAGCCGTCCGGTGAGAACACGATCGTCGACGCGGAGATCGCCCAGCTCACCGCGGCCGGCGTCGAGGTGCTGCCGTTCATCCGCAGCTCGGACGAGATCCCGACGATGCCGAAGACGGCCAAGGCGCTGCTGCCGATCTCCCCGATCTGGGCGCCCCGCGCGCAGGAGGACCTGAGCCGGCTGATCACCGAGCACCGCCCGGACGTGCTGCACCTGCACAACCCGTACCCGCTGATCTCGCCCTGGGTGGTGCGGACCGCGCACCGGCACGGGGTGCCGGTGGTGCAGACGGTGCACAACTACCGTCAGGTCTGCTCCTCCGGGCTCTACTTCCGGGACGGGATGATCTGCCAGGACTGCCGGGGCCGGGCCCTGGGCGTGCCGGCGATCGTGCACCGCTGCTACCGGGGCTCCCGGGCGCAGAGCGCCCTGATGGCGACCACGCTGGCCGTGCACCGGGGCACCTGGCGCTCGGTGGACCGGTTCGTCGCGCTCACCTCGGCGGTCGCCGACCACCTGCGCGACTACGGCATTCCGGCGGAGCGGATCGTGGTCAAGCCCAACGGCATCCCCGATCCGGGCGCGCCCGCGCCGCTCGGCGACGGCTTCCTCTACATGGCGCGGCTCTCCCCGGAGAAGGGGCTGGCCCTGCTGCTGGACGCCTGGCGGCGGCATCCGGACGGCGCGCTCGGCCCGCTGCGCATCGCCGGGGACGGCGAGTTGCGCCCGCTGGCCGAGGCCGCCGCCGCCGAGCGCGCCGACGTGACCTACCTCGGGCCGCTGGACCGCGCCGGCGTACGCGCCGCCATCGAGGCCAGCGCGGTCATCATCGCCGCCTCCACCTGGCACGACGTGCTGCCCACCGTGATCATCGAGGCGCTGGCCGCCGGCCGGCCGGTGCTCGGCACCGCCCTCGGCGGCATCCCGTACCTGCTCGGGGCCGATGCCCCGCGCGAGCCCGCCGGCACCGGCGCGGCCGCCGTCGCCACGGCCGCGCCGGGGGAGGGCCACGTCGCGCTGCCGACCGGCGTGCAGGCGGGCGAGGCGGGCTGGGTGGTGCGCCCGGAGCCGGCCGCCATGGCCGCCGCCCTGCCGGTGGCGCGGGCCGGCGCGGCGCGGCTGGCCCCGGCGGCGCGGGCCCGCTACGAGCGCACCTTCCACCCGGACGTGGTCACCAGGCGGCTCATCGACATCTACGCCGGCGTCTCCCGCACCCCCACGCCCCGCTGACCAC
>NZ_JBPQTP010000080.1:0-30839 GCF_051386395.1 Micromonospora sp. URMC 106 | reverse complement strand
ATAAGAGACAGCCACCCCGCCCCCGACCACGCCGCCGCCGGGCGGGTGCACCGCGACGTACACGGTGGTCAACCAGTGGCAGGGCGGCTTCCAGGGCGAGGTGAAGGTGACCGCCGGCGCCGCCGCGATCACCGGCTGGACGACGACGTGGACGTTCGCGAACGGCCAGTCGGTCAGCCAGTCGTGGAACACCGCGCTGAGCAGCAGCGGGTCGTCGTACACCGCCCGCAACGTCGACTGGAACGGTCGGCTGGGCGCCGGGGCCAGCACCAGCTTCGGCTTCATCGGCAGCTGGAACGGCACCAACGCCACGCCCGCGGTGACCTGCGCCGCCCGCTGAGGTCGCGACGCACCACCGGTGGCCGGGTCCGCGCGGACCCGGCCACCGGTCTCCGCGTACGCCGACCGGCGTCAGCCGGCCGCGGGCTCCGGTGGGCCGTCCGGACCGTGGACGAGGCGGGCGGCGCGCATCGTCAGGTAGCGCTGCTCGGGCAGGCTGGTCGTCAACGCGGCGGCGGCCCGGTACGCGGCCACGGCCCGCTCCGGGTCGCCGGCCATCTCGTGCAGGTGCGCCCGGGCGGCCGGCAGCCGGTGGTGCCCGGCGAGCCGGGGGTCGGCGTCCAGGGCGTCGAGCGCCGCCAGGCCGGCGGCCGGGCCGTGCACCATGGCGGTCGCCACCGCCCGGTTGAGGGACACGATCGGGTTGTCGGAGGAGCGCTCCAGCACCTCGTACAGGGCGAGGATCTGCGGCCAGTCGGTCTCCTCGGCGCTCGGCGCCTCGTCGTGCAGGGCGGCGATGGCCGCCTGGAGCTGGTACGGCCCGACGGGCCCGCGCGGCAGCGCCCAGGTGACCAGGGCGACGCCCTCGGCGATCGCGGTCGCGTCCCACCGGCCGCGGTCCTGCTCGGCCAGGGAGATCAGCTCACCTGAGGGCCCGGTCCGCGCGGCGGCGCGGGCGTCGGTGAGCAGCATCAGCGCGAGCAGCCCGGCCACCTCGGCGTCGTCGGGCAGGCGGGCGCGCAGGGCCCGGGTCAGCCGGATCGCCTCCTCCGACAGGTCCACCCGCCGCAAGTCGGCGCCCAGGCTGGCGGTGTGCCCCTCGGTGAAGATCAGGTAGAGCACGTGCCGCACGGCGGCCAGTCGGGCCTCCCGGTCGGCCGGCTCGGGCATCCGGAACGGGATGCCGGAGCCGCGGATGCGCTGCTTGGCGCGGCTGATCCGCTGGGCCATGGTGGCCTCGGGCACGAGGAAGGCGCGGGCGATTTCGGCCGTGCTGAGGCCGCCGACCGCGCGCAGGGTCAGCGCGATCGCCGAGGCCGGCGAGAGCGCCGGATGGCAGCAGAGGAAGAGCAGGGCCAGGGTGTCGTCCCGGTCGGCGGTCAGCTCCTCGTCCGGTGGCGGTGCGGCGCGCCGGTCGTCCGGCTCGCGGCGGGCGGCGAGGTCCTCGCGCCGCCGCCGGGCCGTCTCGCCCCGGACCAGTTCGACCATCCGGCGGTACGCGACCTGGATGAGCCAGCCGCGCGGGTTGTCCGGCGTCCCCTCGACCGGCCACTGCGTGGCCGCCGCCAGCAGCGCCTCCTGCACGGCGTCCTCGGCGGTGGCGAAGTCGCCGAAGCGCCGGGTGAGCACGCCGAGGACCTGCGGCGCCAGCTCGCGCAGCAGGTCCTCGACGGGTGGGTCGGCGGCGTCCAGGCGTCACATCTCCTGCGGCGGGGCCGACATGACCGGGTGCACCTCGATCGGCATGTTCAGCGGCCGGCCGCCGGGGCCGGGCGCGGTGGAGATGTGCGCGGCCAGTTCGACGGCCCGCTCGGGGCTGTCGCAGTCCACGATCCAGTAGCCGGCGAGGAACTCCTTGGTCTCGGCGAACGGCCCCTCGGTGACCACGGGCGCGCCGCCGGAGCCCGCCCGGACGATCTTCGCCTGGGCCGGCCCGGCGAGCCCCTGACCGTCGACCAGCTCGCCGTCGGCGGCCAGCTTGGCGTTGGTCTCGCCCATGAACGCGATGTGCGCCCGGATCTCCTCCGGCGTCCACGTGTCGATCGGGGGGAAGTCCGTGCCGGCGGCGCTGAACTGCATGAGCAACATGTACTTCACGTCTGGCTCCTCACGACTGCGCACCATCATCGGTGCTCTCACCCACAGGTAGAAGCCGGCACCCCGGTTCTCGACATCCCGGCCGAGAAATTTCCGGGGAAATCCGCCGCCTGCCGGCAACCGCCCACCGCAGGGGAGCGCCCGGGCTCGTCCGCCGCCGCCTCGCCGTGGCTCGCCGGCGACCAGAGCGGTCCGCTCACGACGCGGCGGTGACCTCCAACAGGAGGGTCTGCTCCGGGTGCAGCGCCGGCACCTGGAGCCCGACGGTCGCCAGCACCGCGCCGCCGAGCGTCACGCCGCCGTCGGCCAGCCAGCCCGGCGCGGTCAGTTGGAGGGTCGCGGGCTCCGGCACGCCCGCAGCGGGCCGCACCGCGTACCGCCGGCGGGGGTCGAGGCCGGGCAGCCGGACCGGACCGGGCACCTGGGCCACCGAGGTGGCCAGCCGCGCCACGGCGTACACCGCGCGGGAACCGTCGTGGGCGATGACGCCGTGCGCCCAGACGGCCGGGTCCGGGTGGTCGACCCGGACCACCCGCCCGGCGTGCAGCAGCGGGCGGAGCCGCTTGTGCAGGGCGACCCAGGCGGCCAGCTCGCGGCGCTCCGCGGCGCCGATCGCGCCGATGTCCCACTCGATGCCGTGGTGGCCGAAGAGCGCGGTCGCCGCCCGGAAGCCCAGGTCGTGCACCCGGTGGGTGGTGTGCGAGCGCTCGGGGCCGATGTGGCTGCCGACCAGCTCGGGCGGGAGCAGCAGGCCGGTCCAGCGCTGGATGGCCAGCCGTTCCAGGGCGTCGTTGCAGTCGCTGGCCCAGACCCGGTCGGTGCGCCGCAGGATCTCCAGGTCCACCCGCGCGCCACCGGACGCGCAGCTCTCGATCTCCACGCCCGGGTGGCGGCGGCGCAGCTCGTCGAGGAGCCGGTAGACCGCGAGGGTCTGTTCGTGTACGCCGGGCCGGCCGTGGTGGCCGGCCTCGGTCAGGTCCCGGTTGTGGTCCCACTTGAGGTAGCCGATGCCGGGGTGCCCGGAGAGGAGGGCGTCCAGCCGTTCCAACAGGTACGCGTACGCGTCCGGGTGCGCCACGTCGAGCGCCTGCTGGTGCCGCCACCCCGGCGGCAGCCGGCCGGGCGCCGACAGCACCCACTCGGGATGGGCGCGGAACAGGTCCGAGTCGGGGTTGACCATCTCCGGCTCGACCCAGAGCCCGAACTGCATCCCGTGCCCGCGCACGTGGTCGATCAGCGGGTGCAGGCCCTCCGGCCAGACCGCGTCGTCGACGAACCAGTCGCCGAGGCCGGCGCGGTCGTGGCGGCGCCCCCGGAACCACCCGTCGTCGAGCACGAAGCGTTCCACCCCGACCTCGGCGGCGTGGTCGGCCAGCGCGCGGAGCCGCTCCAGGTCGTGGTCGAAGTAGACCGCCTCCCAGACGTTGAGGGTGACCGGGCGCGGCGTGGCCGGGTGCTGCGGCCGGGCGCGCAGGTGGGTGTGCAGGACGTCGCTGAGCCCGTCCAGCCCGGCGTCGGAGAAGACGGCGTGCAGCAGGGGGGTGGCGTACTCCGCGCCGGGGCCGAGCACCACCTCGCCGGGGGCGAGCAGCTCGCCGCCGCCGAGCGTGGACTCGCCCGTGGGCCGGCGCTCCGCGAAGGTGACGTGGTCGCCGCTCCACGCGGTGTGCACCGCCCACACCTCGCCGTGCCCGAAGCCGAACCCGGCCGTGCCGGCGACCAGCAGCAGGGTCGCGTCGTGCCCGGTGCGGCCGTGCCGGCCCTCGCGCACCCAGGCGCCCATGGGCCACGGGTGCCGCTGCGGCGACCGTTCGCGGCACCACCGGCCGGTCAGGTCGAGCAGCTCGGTGGCGACCGCCGGCACCGGCAGCACCGGGGTCAGCTCCCGCAGCTCGTACGCCGTGGCGCCGTCGTTGCGCAGCCGGTGCCGCAGCAGCACCAGCCCGGTCGGGTCGAGTTCGATCTCGACGGTCAGCGACAACCCGGCGTCGACGTCGGACGCCCGGACGGTGACCCGGGCGGACGCGGCCCGGTCGTCGTCGCGCACGTCGAGGGAGTCGAGCCGGAAGGCCGTCGACCAGGCGGTGCGGTCGCGGTGCCCGGCCAGCGCCGGCCGGCCGCTCCAACCGGCGGACGCCTCGGGCAGCAGGGACAGCACCGCCGGCGCGTCGAAGCTGCTCGGCACGACCGGCGCGACGGTGGCGTCGACCAGGGCCGGCAGGTCGTCGGGCGGAAGGGGGCCGAGGTCGCGGCCCCAGTGCGCCACCCTGGGCAGCGCCGGGCCGCGCGCGTCGAGCACCAGGCTGGTCCGCGCGCGGCGCAGGTGGACGATGCTCATCCCTTGGAGGCTCCAAGCGTCAGGCCCCGGACGAACTGCTTCTGCAACAGGAAGAAGATCACCAGGGTCGGGATCGCGACCAGCACCGAGCCGGCCGACACCAGGTTGTTGTCGGTGAAGAACTCGCCGCGCAGGTTGTTCAGCGAGCTGGTCACGGGGAACTTGTCCCCGGTGCGCATCAGCACGGTGGCCCAGAAGAACTCGTTGTAGATCCAGGTCACCTCCAGGGTGGCCAGCGCGGCCAGGGCCGGCCGGCACAGCGGCATGGTCACCTGCCAGTACTGCCGCCAGACGCTCGCCCCGTCGACCATCGCCGCCTCGTAGAGGTCGCGCGGCAGCGCCTTCATGTAGTTGCTCAGCACGAAGACGCAGAAGCCGCACTGGAAGGCGACGTTGACCAGGATCAGGCCCCAGTAGCTGTCGTAGAGCAGCTCCGAGTCGCTCATGAACGCCGGCAGCGGCACCTGCGTGAAGAGCCGGAACAGCGGGATCAGCAGGGCCTGCTGGGGCAGCAGGTTCGCCGCGGTGAACAGGCCGAGCAGGATGATGTTGGTCTTCCAGCTGAACCGGGCGATGACGAACGCCACGCACGAGGCGAGGAAGAGCGTCAGCAGCACCGCCGGCACGGTGATGTAGGCGGAGTTGAGGAAGTGCTTGCCGAACTCCGCCGTCTGCCAGGCGGTGACGTAGTTGTCGAGGGTCCACCCGCCGAGCGAGACGTAGCCGTTGGCGGCGGTGTACTCGTACGAGCGCAGGGAGGTCAGCACGGCCCAGAGGATCGGGAAGAGCCAGCCGATCGCCACCGCCGCGAGGAACACGTGCAGCACGACCCGCTGCGGCCGCAGCGGCTGTCGCCGCCCACCCGTGGTCGTCGTCCCGCTCCGCGGGGTCACTGTCGTGGTGCTCATCGGCGTTCCTCCCGCATCACGGTCACCAGGTAGACGGTGATGAAGACCAGCGAGACGACCAGCATGATGGTCGCCAGTGCCGAGCCGAACCCGATCCGGCTCGCCTCGCCCACCACGTTCTGGGTGACCAGCGCGGAGAGCAGTTCCAGGCCGTTGCGGCCCTTGTTGACCACCCAGACCAGGTCGAACGCGCGCAGCGACTCGATCACCGTCACCACCAGCACGATGATGTTGATCGGCCGCATGACCGGGAAGACCACCGAGAAGAAGGTGCGGGTCTCCGACGCGCCGTCCACGGCGGACGCCTCCCGCAGCGAGGGGTCGACGCCCTTCAGCCCGGCCAGGTAGAGCAGCATGATGTAGCCGACGTGCCGCCAGCCGGCGGCCAGCAGCACGGCCCAGATGTTGACGTCCGGGTCGCCGTACCAGTCGACGTCGGTGCCGAACACCGCGTTGACCAGGCCCTGGTCGCGGGAGTAGAGCAGCTGCCAGACGAAGCCGATCAGCGCCAGGGAGAGCACGACCGGCAGGTACAGCGCGGTCTGGTAGAACCGGGTGGCGCGCAGCTCCTTGTCGAGCAGGACGGCCAGGAACATGCCGAACGGGGTGGCCACCACGAACAGCGCCGCCAGCCAGAGCAGGTTGTTCTGCACGGCCGGCACGAACGGCGGGTAGTTCTGGACCACGTCGGTGTAGTTGCGTCCGCCGACCCACTCGATGTCGCTCAGCGGGCCGATGCCGTCCCAGTCGGTGCCGGAGAGCGCCACCGTGGCCACCGCCGGCAGCCAGACCAGACCGACGACGAGCAGCAGCGGTACGAGCACCATGAGCGTGACGACCACGCGGTCGGTGCGGGACAACAGCCGTAGCCGGCGGCCGCGACCACCCGTGGCGGTGGTGGTCGCGGCCGGCGACGGCACGGCGCGATCCGCTTGGATCAGGGGCAGGTCGGACACGTGTCCTTCCCCTCTCGCCGTCAGTCGGTGAAGATCGACTTCTTCTGGTTCTCGATGCTCGACGTCAGGCCGTCGATGTCCTTCGGGTCCTTGATGAACTGTTGGAGCGCCGGGATGATCACCGTCGAGGCGAAGTCCGGGCGGGTGTCGCGGTCCAGGAACTGGGCGATCTCGGTGGCCGAGCCGACCAGCTCGGCGGCCTTGCGCTGCAGCGCGTTGTAGCCGCTGGTGTCGGCCTGGGTGTTGGCGACCAGGGTGCTCGGGTCGTTCTTCACGGTGATGTCCCCGGCCGCCTTCGAGCCGACGTACTCCAGCAGCTTCTTGGCGTTGGCCTCCTGCTTCGGCTTGCGGGCCATCATGTAGCCGTCGATGGGCGCGTCCAGGGCCTTCGCCCCGATCGCCGGGTCGATCTCGGGGAAGGTGAAGAAGTCCAGGTCGTCGAGCTCGTCGTTGTTGAACTGCTGGCCGAGGAAGAGACCGAGCAGGTACATGCCGCTCTTCTTCTGCTGCAACGACTGGGCGGCCTCCTGCCAGGTCCGGCCGAGGCTGTCCGGCTGGTGCAGCGGCAGCAGCCCGCGCCAGGTGTCGAAGACCTTCTTGACCTTGTCGGAGGTCCAGGACTCCTTGCCGGCCATCAGGTCGACGTGGAACTGGTAGCCGTTGATCCGCAGGTTGAGGATGTCGAAGGTGCCCATCGCCGGCCAGCCGTCCTTGTCGGCGAAGGCGATCGGGGTGAGGCCGTCCTTCTTCATCTCCCCGGCGAGCGTGGTCAACTCGTCGAGCGTCTTCGGCACCTGGTAGCCGTTCTGCTGCCAGACCGACTTGCGGTAGAAGACCGCCCACGGGTAGTACGACGACGGCACGAAGTACTGCTTGCCGTCGTCGCCGGTCGACGCCTTCTTGAAGGCGTCCGAGAAGCCGGAGAGCTTTCCCCACACGTCGCTGAGGTCGCCGGCGAGCCCGCGGGCGGCGAAGAACCGCATCCGGTAGCCGGCGAACCACATGAACACGTCGTCCGGCTTGCCCTGCAGATAGTTGTTGATGTTCTCCTGGAAGGTGTTGTGGTCGACCGTGTTGACGGCGACCTGGAGGCCGGACGAGGTCTGGAACCCGTCCATGACCTTCGCGATCACCTCCTTGGGCTTCGGGTCGGACTGGTTCGAGCCCAGCGACACCGTCTTGGCGCCCGATCCGCCGGAGTCGGAGCCGCCGCAGCCGGCGAGCAGGCCCGTGCCGAGCATGGCGCCGGTGCCGGCCAGCAGCGAACGGCGGTTGAGGCCGGCGACGGAGGGGGGTACGAGCCGGGCCAGGTATTCGGCCTGGGTGCGGGGACGGGACATGGTGCCTCCTGCGGATGAAGAGGTGTGCCCGAGGGGCCGTCGGTGGGGGCGTGTCCCAGCAACCGTGATCACACATCCGGATCCATCGCGAATCCACATTGGTGAACACGACGTGCCAGTGGCGCCTCAAGCTACTCGTCCTTCGGGCGCTGTCAAGAGGGCGGCCAGGAGCCGGCAACCCCGCCGTGACAAGGCTGTTATGAGGTAAACGTTGGAAAGACGATCGATGTTGGAAAGTGTTGACTTGGTCTGCCCGGCGGGGCACGCTCTGCACCCATGCGGCGATGGCAGGGCGAGAACATCTGGTTCGGCGCCGACTACAACCCCGAGCAGTGGCCCGAGTCGACCTGGGCCGAGGACGTCGAGCTGATGCGCCGGGCCGGGGTCAACCTGGTCTCGGTCGGCATCTTCTCCTGGGCGTTGCTCGAACCCGCGCCCGGCGAGTACGAGTTCGGCTGGCTGGACCGGGCGATCGACGTGCTGCACGCCGGCGGGATCGCGGTCGACCTGGCCACCGCCACCGCCAGCCCGCCCCCGTGGCTGGCCCACCGGCACCCGGAGACGCTGCCCCGCCGCGCCGACGGCGCGATCCTGTGGCCGGGCGGCCGGCAGGCGTACTGTCCCAGCTCGCCGGTGTTCCGCGAGCGGTCGCTGGCCCTGGTCGAGGCCGTCGCCACCCGGTACGCCGAGCACCCCGCGGTCGTCATGTGGCACGTCTCCAACGAGTTGGGCTGCCACAACGTGCACTGCTACTGCGACGTCAGCGCGGAGGCGTTCCGCCGCTGGCTGCGCGGGCGCTACGGCGACCTGGACGCGCTCAACGACGCCTGGGGCACCACGTTCTGGAGCCAGCGCTACGGCGACTGGGCCGAGATCAACCCGCCCCGCACCGCGCCGACCTTCGCCAACCCCACCCAGCAGCTGGACTTCCTGCGCTTCTCCTCCGACGAGCAGCGGGCCCAACTGCGCGCCGAGCGCGACGTGCTGCGCCGGCTGGTGCGCCAGCCGGTCACCACGAACTTCATGATCGGCACCGGCGTCAAGTACCTCGACTACCACTCCTGGGCCGCCGACGTCGACCTGGTCTCGAACGACCACTACCTGACCGCCGCCGACCCGCGGGCCCACGTCGGGCTCGCCCTCGCCGCCGACCACACGCGGGGCGTCGCCGGCGGCGCGCCGTGGCTGCTGATGGAGCACTCCACCAGCGCCGTGAACTGGCAGCCGCGCAACGTGGCCAAGACCCCCGGGCAGCTGCGCCGCAACAGCCTCGCGCACGTGGCGCGCGGCGCGGACGGGGTGCTGTTCTTCCAGTGGCGGGCGTCCCGGGCCGACCGCCTCGGCGCGCTGCACGAGGCGCTGTGGCGGGCCGGGATCACCGCCGACGTCGTGCACCCGTCGGCCGACCTCGCCCGCTACCGGCTGGTGCTCGCGCCCACCCTCTACCTGGTCCGCGACGCGCACGCCGAGGCGCTGCGCGACTTCGTCGAGGCCGGCGGTACCGCCCTGGTCACGTACTTCAGCGGCATCGTCGACGAGCACGACCACATCCGCCTCGGCGGCTACCCGGGCGCGTTCCGGGAGCTGCTCGGGGTCCGCGTCGAGGAGTTCTTCCCGCTGCGGGCGGGGGAGCGGGTCACCCTCGACGACGGCTCGACCGCGGACGTCTGGACGGAGTGGCTGCACGCCGAGGGCGCCCACGTGCTCGCCGCGTACGCCGACGGGCCGCTGCCGGGCGTGCCGGCGCTGACCCGGCACGCGGTGGGCGCCGGCGCGGCCTGGTACGTCGGCACCCGACTGGACGCGGCGGCCACGGACCGGCTGGTGGCCCGCCTGGTGGCGGAGGCGGGGGTGCGCCCGGCCGCGCGGGCGCCCGTCGACGTGGAGGTGGTCCGGCGGCGCGACGGCGACCGCAGCTGGCTGTTCGTCGTCAACCACACCGACGCCGACGCCCGGCTCGACGTCACCGGCGTGGAGCTGCTGACGGGCCGGCCCTGCGCCGGCGACCTGGTCGTGCCCGCCGGGGAGGTGGCCGTGGTCCGCGAGGGCCCCGCGGCCGACCCGGCACCCACACCCGCGCAGTGACGGCCCGAAGGAGGTCATCCGGATGCTGGCCCAACAGCGGCAGACCGCGATCCTCGAACTGATCCGGCAGCGCGGGGGCGTCCGGGTCAGCCACCTGGTGAGCCGGTTCGGCGTGTCCGACATGACGATCCGGCGCGACCTGGAGGCGCTGGCCGAGCGGGGGCTGGTCGACAAGGTCCACGGCGGGGCGACGCTCGCCGGCCCCGGCTCCGCCGAGGAGCCCGGCTTCGCCGCCAAGTCGGTCCGGCAGCAGGCCGAGAAGCGGGCCATCGCCGAGCGGGCGGCCGCCCTGGTCGAGCCCGGCATGGCCATCGCGCTCTCCGCCGGCACCACCACCGCCGCGCTGGCCACCCTGCTGGCCGACGTACGCGGTCTGACCGTGGTGACCAACTCGATCCCGGTCGCCGACGCCCTCTACCAGAACCCCCGTGCCGACCAGACCGTCGTGCTGACCGGCGGCATCCGTACCCCCTCGGACGCCCTGACCGGGCCGGTGGCCGAGGCGGCGATCGGCTCCCTCAACGTCGACGTGCTCTTCCTCGGCGTGCACGGGATGAGCCCGCGCACCGGATTCACCACGCCGAACCTGCTGGAGGCCGGGATCAACCGGTGCCTGATCGGCGCGGCCCGCCGGCTGGTGGTGCTGGCCGACCACACCAAGTGGGAGACGATCGGCATCGCCACCATCGCCCCGCTGTCCGACGCCGACGTGCTCGTCACCGACGCGGGGCTGCCGGCGGAGGCGCGCAGTCAGATCGGCGACCAGGTCGGCGAGCTGGTCGTGGTGGAGGTCGGCTGACCGCCGCGCGGCGCGCCGTCACGGGCCCGACCAGGGGCGGCGCGTGCCCTCACAGGCACTTCACAGCGCCTCCCGATAGTGTCCCGGCAAGTCAGCGACCCGCTCCAGGGTGGAGCAGGGCGTCATCCCGCGGGAGTTCCGATGGTCTTCAAGAAGATGCTGAGCGCGTTCGGTGTGGGTGGGCCGAGCGTCGACACCGTCCTGACCAACCCGAACACCCGGCCCGGCCTGACCCTCGACGGCCAGGTGAACCTGGTCGGCGGGGACGCCCCGGCCAACGTCGAGCAGGTCGTCGTCAGCCTGGTCACCCGGGTCGAGATCGAGGGCGGCGACACCGAGTACGCCGGCGTCATGGAGTTCCACCGGCTGCCGGTCAGCGGCCCCCTCCAGCTCGCCCCGAAGCAGCAGCTCTCCCTGCCGTTCCAGCTCCCGGTGCCGTGGGAGACCCCGATCACCGACGTGTACGGCCAGCGGCTGCGCGGCATGACGATGGGGCTGCGCACCGAGCTGGCGATCGCGCGGGCGGTGGACAAGGGCGACCTGGACCAGGTCAACGTGCACCCGCTGCCGGTGCACGAGCGGATCCTGGAGGCGTTCCAGCGGCTCGGGTTCCGGTTCAAGCACGCCGACCTGGAACGCGGCCACATCCGGGGCACGCAGCAGACGCTGCCGTTCTACCAGGAGATCGAGTTCTTCGCCTCGCCGCAGTACGCGGGGACCATCACCGAGGTCGAGCTGACCTTCGTCACCAGCCCGCACGGGGTCGAGGTCATCCTCGAGTGCGACAAGCGCGGCGGCTTCCTCACCGCCGGGCACGACGTCTTCGGCCTCTACCGGGTCTCGCACGCCGACGCCGACCGGACGGACTGGGCCCAGGTCGTCGACGGCTGGCTGCGGGAGACCACCTCCCGCTACGGCAGCCTGCGCGCGCAGGGCCTCGGCGGGCACCGCCGGGGTCACGGGATGGGCGGCGTGGCCGCCGGGGCCGCGCTCGGCCTCGCCGGGGGCATGATCGCCGGCGAGATGGTCGAGGACGCGTTCGAGGGCGACTTCGGCGGCTTCGAGGAGTAGGACCACACACGACGGTGGCCTCCGGGACTGTCGTCCCGGAGGCCACCCGTGCTGTGGGGCGCGGTAGCCGGTCAGTGCCGGGCCTTGCGCTCCTCACCGCTGCGCCAGTTGCTGCCGGCCTTGGCCAGACCACGGCTACCCAGGTAACCGAGGGTCAGCAACGTGACCATGAACCAGGCGTTGTCGGCCCGGAAGATGTCCACCCCGGTCGAGTTCCGCCCGACCAGCTGCGAGGCGGCCAGCACGCCGATCACGGCCGCGATGTAGACCCAGAACTCGGTGGTCCGCAGCGACGGCTTGGTCTCCGTGCCGGGCGCCTGCATGGCATCCCGGCGCCCGTCGTGCACCATCGGCATCGGCCGGGTGGGCGTCTCCTGGATGGCCCGATCCTGGACGGTGCGGTTGGGCGCGTCCTGCGCCGGCCGGTTCATCGGCCTGGTGGATGCAGCCTGCGTGCTCATCTTGTCCTCCTCAGGATGCGATGAGTCGTACCTGCACTCCCTCGCCCCGCTACCGCGTTTCGGCCACGGCACGGTTCGCGTTCATGGCGGGGGCACCCGCCGTCTACCCGACCCGGCGGGGGCAGTAACACCCGGTGGCGGCCGGAAAAATCCGGTCCGCCGGGCGCGTGGCGCGCACCACGGCCGGGGTACGCCACCGGCCGCCCGCGCGGCGGGGCGGGTTTGCCGGCCCGGCCGTGGGGCACGCACAAAGACCGACACTTTCTGCGAGGTGATGGACGTGCGCGAGGACGACATGCGACAGGACGCCGCCCGGCGGGCCGAGGACCGGATCGCCGGCGGCGTCTACGGCGAGGGCGCCCTGGACGAGGTGACCGTGCCCCGCACCGACGTGCAGCGGGTCATCCAGGACGAGGACCCGGACGACCCGGCCCACGTCCCGGTCGACCCGGAGGTGCTGCGCGACGGGGGTCCCACGCGGGGGCAGGGGGCGATCACCACGACCGGCGGCACCGCCGGCCCGGCCAGCGTCCGGCGGCTGGCCCGGCAGCCCGAACGGCACCCCGGCAAGGTGGCCCCGACCACCACCGGCGACGCCACCACGGGCGGCATGAGCACTCCCGCCGGCGGATCCACCAGCGACCAGTCCGGCACCGCCAGTCAGGTGGGCAACTTCACCAACGAGTGACCGTCGGGGCAGCGGGTCGATGACGCGGTCGGCGGCGGTGGGGGAGCCACCGCCGCCGACCTGGCCTGGCCGCTGCCCGGTCGGGCGCCGGGCTCGGGTTCAGGCCGGGCGGAGGATGCCCAGGCGTTGGGTGGCGCGGGTGAGTGCGACGTAGAGGTCGCTGCGACCCCGGGGGGACTCGGCCACGATGCCGTCGGGGTCGACCAGCAGGACCGAGTCGAACTCGAGCCCCTTGGCCTGGGCGACGGTGAGCACCACCACCCGGCTCTCCAGTTCCGGGTGCTCGCCGACGGCCGCCTCGGGCAGGGCGGCGGTGAGCGCGGCGCCCAGCTCGTCGACCCGGCCGGCCGGCACGATCACCCCGAGCCGGCCGTCGTCCAGGCCCGCCGCCTCCCGGGTCGTCGCGTCGACCACCTCCGCCGCCAGCCGCTCCGGCGCCACCGCGCGGTCCCACGGCGGCACCCCGCTGGAGCGTACGGAGCGGGGCGGGCGCAGCGCGGGGTCGATCCCGGCGAGCACGTCGGCGGCGACCGCCATGATCTCGGCCGGCGTGCGGTAGCTGACGGTCAGCTCCTCCAGCCGCCACCGCTGCGCCACGTACGGCTCCAGCGCGTCGGCCCAGGACGGCGTGCCGGCCAGCGCGCCCGTCTGCGCCACGTCACCGACGATGGTCATCGAGCGGCTCGGGCAGCGGCGCATCAGCAGCCGCCACGCCATCGGCGACAGCTCCTGCGCCTCGTCCACGATCACGTGCCCGAACGCCCACCGCCGGTCGGCCGCGGCCCGCTGGGCGGTGGTCAACCGGTCCGCCTCCTCCTGCCGCTCCAGCAGCCGGTCGGCGTCGATCAGGTCGGTCACGCCGAGGATCTCACCGCCGTCGGCCTCGTCCTCGACGTCGATGGACCGGGAGCCCCGGGCGATCTCCAGCACGCCCTCGGCGTACTCCCGCTGCATGGCCCGGATCCGCTCCCGGCGCGCGGCGGCGGCCCGCTCGTCCTCGCCGAGCAGCTCGGCCGCCTCGTCCAACAGCGGCACGTCGGCCGGCGTCCAGCCGCCCGGCTCCCGGTGCAGCAGGGCCCGCTCGGCGTCGGTGAGCATGGGTGCGGCGGCGGCGATCCGGTCCGGGGAGGCGTACAGGTCGGCGAGCAGGCGCTGCGGGGTGAGCACCGGCCAGAGCCGGTCCAGGGCCGCCCGCACCTCGGGCTCCTCGCGCAGCTCCCGGCGGATCTCGGCGACGTCGGCCTCGTCGAGCAGGTTCTCCCCGCCCAGCGGGTCCGCGCCGATCCGCTCGGCGACCTGGGCCGCGAGCGCGTGGATGATCTCGATGTCGAACAACGCCCGGGCCAGGTTGTGCGGCCGGTCGGCGCGGCGGGCCCGGTCCCGGGCGGCGCGGACGGTCTCCGGGTCGAGCCGGAGCGTCTCCTGCTGCGGCAGCTCGATCTCCAGCGGCTCGTCGGGCACCCACTGCCGGTCCCGCACGGCGGCGGCCAGCACGTCGGCCATCACCGCGCGGCCCTTGAGCGCGGCGGCCTCCGCGGTCTCGGCGCGTCGGGCGCTGACCCCGGGGAACAGGTCACCCTGCGTACGCAGCAGCACGCCCGTCTCGGCCAGCGCCGGGAGCACCTGGGAGATGTAGCGCAGGAACGTCGCGTTCGGGCCGACCAGCAGCACGCCCCGGGTGGAGAGCTGCTGCCGGTGGGTGTAGAGCAGGTACGCCGCGCGGTGCAGCGCCACCGCCGTCTTGCCGGTGCCCGGACCGCCCTGCACCACGAGCACGCCCGGCAGGTCGGCGCGGATGATGCGGTCCTGCTCGGCCTGGATGGTCTCCACGATGTCGCGCATCCGGCCGGTCCGGCCGGCGTTGAGCGCGGCGAGCAGCGACGCCTCGCCGGTCAGCTCCTCGTGCGCGGTGGGGGAGGCGGTGGCCAGGTCCAGCACCTCGTCGTCGAGCGCGACCACCTTGCGCTCGCGGGTGCGCAGGTGCCGGCGGCGACGCACCCCCTGGGGGTTGGCGGCGGTGGCGAGGTAGAAGGCGCGGGCGGCCGGGGCCCGCCAGTCCATCAGCAGCGGGTCGTAGTCGCCGCTGGTGTCGAAGATGCCGATCCGGCCGATGTAGTGGGGGCCGCCCTCGTCGGTGTCGAGGCGGCCGAAACAGAGGCCGTTCTCCACCGCGGCGAACTGCTCGACCTGCTCGGCGTACATCCGCACCGAACTGTCGCGCTGGGAACGGGCCTGCAGGGTGCCGCCGGTCGCCCGCAGCTCCTCGGCCAGCCGGCGGGACGCCTGCTCACGCAGCCCGTCCAGCCGCCCGTAGAGCATCGAGACGTATTCCTGTTCGCGGCCGATCTCGTCATCGGGCTGCAATTCCCCGGAATCGCCGGAATGCCTTGACAAGCCGTCTCCCAATTAGTTAGTATCTCTCTCGGAACGGCTATTGGAAGCCGTTCTTTTTTGTTGCCTGAACTGAGAAAGATACCGCGCGCCGGCCGTCCGGACCAAGCGCGCCGGGCCATGCCGCGAGCAACCGCACACGCGATCGGGGGCCCGCCGTGCGGCGGACCCCCGACGGGTCGACTCCTCAGCCCCTGGCCACCTCGTAGAGCCGCTCCGGGGTCACCGCCCCGGCGATCAGCCGGCCGTCGTCGGTGAGCAGCACGCTGAACAGCTTCCCGGTGAACAGCCGTCCGCTGCCCCAGTCGCCGCTGACCGCCGGCAGCGCGCCGAGCAACGCCGCCGCATCGCCGGCCCCGTCGCGTCCGGCGCCGGTCGCCGGCGCGCCGCCCCGGCCGGCGGGCGTGCCGGCGCCGTCGAGGCGTGCCACCACCACGGTGGCCCAGCTCTCGCCGACGGCACGCACGTCCGGGCGCTGGCCGTCCGCCCGCTTCTCGCGGGCGCCGTCCGGGCGCTCCCCGAAGGTCTCCTCGGTCACCTTCACCCCCGGCGGCGGGTTGAAGGTGAACTGGTCGGCGTCCGGCCGCGCGTACGACACCTGGGTGAAGGCCATCTCGAAGGCCGGCTGGTCGCTGCCGTCGGCGAAGACCTCGAAGCGCAGCGGCACGTGCTCGCGCGCGTCGATGGCGATGCGTACCTGGTGCACCAGCGAGGCGGCGTCCCGCGGCGCGAGCACCAGCTCGTACGCGTCCCGCCCGGCGACCGTGGCGGACCGGCCGACGCTCACCTCGGTGCTCGGGTCGATCGCGGCGAGGGCCTGACCGGCCGCCTCCTGCGGGGTGGCTGGCAGCTCCGGGGTCCGGGCCTCGCCGTCGCCCGCCGGCAGGGTGCGGTGGGTGGCCGTGTTGGTCCGGCTGTTCCAGGTCCAGACGTCCCGGCCGTTGCGGATGACGTCCTGCTCGCCGAGGGTGTCCAGCAGGGCGACCCGCTGCCGGTCCGGGCCGGAGTGCCAGACGCGCAGCGTGTGCGTACCGGTCAGCAGGCCGGTCAGGTTGTCGCCGCCGACCAGCCCGGCCAGCGGCGGCAGGCCCAGGTCGGCGCGCTGCACGACCGTGCCGGAGAGCCCCTCCAGCCGGGAGGTCTGCAGGTCGACCAGGAGTTGGGCGGCGGTGCGTGGCGGCAGGCTCGGTTCGGCCTGGGCGGCGAACGTGCCGAGCGCGGCACCGCCGCCGATGACGGTCGCGACGGCGGTCACCGGGACCAGCCACCGCAGGACGGGACGGCTCTTCAGGACGGACATGTGGCACCTCCTGGTGGACATCCTGCCCGGTCGACCCTGTGAGCGTGCTGAGGACGGCGGTACGGCCCCCGGCCCGCGGGTGGCACCCTTGACCCGTGCGGTTGCTGGTGGTGGAGGACGAGTCGCGGCTGGCGTCCGCCCTGCAACGGGGGTTGCAGGCCGAGGGGTTCGCGGTGGACGTGGCGGCGACCGGCCCGGCGGGCCTCGACGCGGCCCGGCACGGCGGGTACGACGCGATGATCCTCGACGTGATGCTGCCCGGCCTCTCCGGCTACGAGCTGGTCCGCCGGCTGCGCGCCGAGGAGCACTGGCTCCCGGTGCTCATGCTCTCGGCCAAGGACGGCGAGTACGACCAGGCCGACGGGCTGGACTGCGGGGCCGACGACTACCTCACCAAGCCCTTCTCGTACGTGGTGCTGCTGGCCCGGCTGCGGGCCCTGCTGCGCCGCGGCGCGCCCGAACGGCCGACGGTGCTCGCGGTCGGCGACCTGCGGCTCGACCCGGCCCGGCGGCGGGTGACCCGCGCCGACGCCGAGGTGGCGCTGACCGCCCGCGAGTTCGCGCTGCTGGACTACCTGATGCGCCGCCCCGGCGAGGTGGTCTCCAAGGTCGAGCTGCTGGACCACGTCTGGGACGCCAGCGACGAGACGGCGCCCAACGTGGTCGAGGTCTACGTCGGATACCTGCGGCGCAAGATCGGCCGGGAGCGCCTGGAGACGGTCCGGGGCGCCGGCTACCGGCTCGCCACATGACGGGCGCCGGAGGGGCGCCCTCCGCTCGTCTCCGGAAGGGTGCCCTGCTCGCCCGTCGGCTGCGGGCCGCGCTGGGGCTGCGTGGGCGGCTGATGGTGGTCGGGGTGCTCGGCGTCTCGTTGGGGCTGGCCGTCGGCGGGCTGGTCGTGCTCGGCGTCCTCGGCTGGGCGCTGCAACGCGCCGTCGACACCGAGGCGTTCCGGACCGCCGACGCGGTCGCGTTGCTGGCCGCCGAGGACGCCCTGCCCGATCCGCTGCCGGTGGCCGGGGGACAGGTCCGGGTGCAGGTGATCGACGCGCAGGGGCGGGTGCGGGCCGCCTCGATCGACGCCGACCGGCTGGTGCCGATGGTCCCGCCCGACCGGCTCGACGCCGGCGCGCGGCAGCGGCTGACGGTGTCGGGGGAGCGGATCGAGCTGGCCGGGCCGGTCCGGGTGGTGGCCGTACCGGCCGGCACCGCCGGCGACCCGCTCACCGTCCTGGTGGCCCGCTCGCTGGCGGACGCTCGGCACAGCACGCACGTCGTCCGGACCATCCTGCTGGTGAGCTTCCCGCTGCTGGTGGCTGTGCTCGCCGCCGTCGCCTGGCGGGTGGTCGGGGCCACCCTGCGCCCCGTGGAGACGCTGCGCCGGGGCGCCGAGGAGATCACCGGACGGGACGGGGGCGGGCGGCTGCCCGTACCGGCGTCGCAGGACGAGATCCACCGGCTGGCGGTCACCCTCAACGGCATGCTGCGCCGGCTGGAGTCGGCCCGGGACCGGCAACGGGCGTTCGTCGCCGACGCCGCCCACGAGCTGCGCAGCCCGTTGGCGAACATCCGTACGGAGCTGGAGGTGGCCCGGCGGCTGGCCGACCGCACCGACTGGACGGCGGTGACGGCGAACCTGCTCGCCGACACCGAGCGGCTCAGCCGGCTCGTCGACGACCTGCTGCTGCTGACCCGGCTCGACGAGCGCCCGCCGGCGCGGGCCACCGGTCCCGTCGAACTGGGTGCGTTGCTGGCGGCGGTGGCCGGCCGCTACCCGTCGCCGCCGGTGCGCCTCGACCCGCCGGCGGCGCCGCTGTGGACCGAGGGCGACCCCGACGAACTGCGCCGGGTCCTGGCGAACCTCGTCGACAACGCGGTCCGGCACGCGCGGGGCGAGGTGGTGCTGGCCGCGGGGCCGCCGGGCGCCCCGCAGGACGCGGGCCGCGAGAGCGCGGGCGGGACCGGCGCGGCGGTGTACCACCTCGTGACGGTGACCGACGACGGGCCGGGGATCCCGGCCGCGGACCGGGAGCGGGTCTTCGGCAGGTTCACCCGGCTCGACGACGCGCGGGCGCGCGACGACGGCGGCGCCGGTCTCGGCCTGGCCATCGTGCGGGAACTGGTCCGCCGGGCCGGCGGGCGCATCGAGCTGACCGACGCCCACCCCGGCCCGGGGCTGCGGGTGCGCCTGCTACTGCCGGCCCTGGCCGACCCGGAGCGGCCCTGACCGCAACGGCCCACGGTCGCCGTCGCGACGGACGCGGTCGGCCCGTCGCCGTCCCGCTGCACCCGGCCCACCGGTCGCCGTCGCGCGACACGTGGGCCGGCCCCGTCAGGGGCGGTTGGTGCAGACCTCCGGCGCCCGCGCGATCGTGTCGGTGGACCACACGACGGCGACGGTGAAGCAGTAGTCGGTGCTGCGGTTCAGCCCGTAGACGACGAAGTCGGTGGTGCCGGCGGGCAGGTTGGCGAACGCCGTCTGCGCCTGGCCGACCCGACCGCCGGAGATGACCACGGGGCCCTCACCGCCGGCGGGGTAGGTCCAGCGCAGCGCCACGTTGTCCCGGTTGTCGCGCAGTGTCACGCCGCCCGGCGGGGCGCCGGGCGAGGCCGCCGCCCCGGCCGTCGGGCCGGCGGCGGGCGGACCGACCGTGGCGGCCGACGGTCCGGCGCCGGCCGGGGTCGAGGCCGGCGCGCCGGTCGCGGCGGGGGACGCCGGCTCGTCGTCGCCGTCCATCCCCGCGACCCCGGCGATCACGGCCGCCGTGCCGAGCAGCACCACCGCGACGCCGCCCACGATGAGGGGCAGCAGCCGGTTGTCCCGCCCGCTCGGCGCGCGGTGCACCGGCACGGGCAGCAGTCGCGACGGCTGGTACGGCTCGTACGGCTCCTCGGGCGCGCCGTGCTGGCGGACCCGGTGCACCCCGTCGGCCTCCGCGGTGGCGCCCCCGGCCAGGGGCACGACCGACGGCGGCACGGCGCTGTCGGCGGGCTGCTCCCCGGCGTCCGGCTCCGGGGGCCACCAGCCCGGCGGCGGGTCCTCCGTCGGCTGCCGGGGTGTCGGCACCGAATGCGGGTGCTCGTAGGGGTCCGGCTCGTACGGGTCCGGCTCGTACGGGTCCGGCCCCGCCGGACGGTAGCCCGGCTGCGAGGGGTGGTAGGCCGTGGGCGCGTCGCCGGGGGGCGGAGTGCGCGCGGAGGGCACGATCGGGCCGTCCCGGCCGACGGGCGCGGTGTCGGCGCAGACGTGGTCCGGGTTGGCCGCCGCCCGGGCCAGCGCCGCCACCTGCGCCGCCAGCGGGTCGTCGGCCGGGAGGTGCTGCCGGCAGAGCTCCTTCGCCAGCGCCAGGTTGTCGTGCGCCTCGGCGAACTGCCCGCAGTCGCGCTGCATGGCCCCGAGCCGGGCCAGCATCTTGATGCCGCTGGCATGCCCGTCGCCGTAGACCTCGCGGTGCAGCTCCCAGGCGTCCTGGAGCCGGTCGCGGGCCACCTGGCACTGGCCGCGCGCGTACTCCACCGTGGCCAGGTCGGCGTGGGCGGCGAGGACCCGCAGCGACTCCGGGCCGTCCAGCGCGGTCAGCTCGATGATCACTTCCTGGTAGAGCCGGGCGGCGCGGGACCAGCTCCCGACCCGGTGCAACACCGCCGCGAGGGTGGCCGCGGCGGCCACCGTGCGCTGGTCGGAGCGCCCGTGCAGCCGGGACGTGGCCGCGTACGCGAAGGCGGCCCAGCCGCGGGCGGAGTGCGGTTCGCCGAGGGCGACCAGTACGCGGGCCTGGAGGCTGGCGGCCTCGGCCAGCTCGGGCGTCGCGTTGGCCGGGCGCGGGTCGGCGTCGGTCAGCGCGTCGGCGAGCAGCCGCTGGGCGCCGGCGAGGTCGCCGGCGGACACCAGATGGTGCGCCTGGTCAGTCAGTTCCCCGAAGCCGGAAGGCACGCCCCATCGTGCTCATCCGACGACGGTAAGTACAAGACCCGGACCGGGGTGGATTGGTCAGGATCCGGTCAGGTGGTCGACGAGCGCCTCGCTGATCCGGCGCAACTGGTCCACCTGGGCCGGGCTCAGCGCGTCGAAGAGGTGCCGGCGCACCCCCTCGACGTGGCCGGGCGCGGCGGCGGCGAGGGTGGCGAAGCCCTCGTCGGTCAGGACGGCGATCTGGCCGCGCCGGTCCGTCGGGCACTCCTCGCGGCGCACCCAGCCGGCCGCCTCCAGCCTGGCCACGGCGTGGGAGAGCCGGCTGCGCGAGGAACCGCTCGCGTCGGCCAGGTCGCTCATCCGCAACCGCCGCTCCGGGGCCTCGGAGAGCCGGACCAGGATCTCGTAGTAGGCGTGCGGCATCCCGGCGTCGTGTTGCAGCTCGCGGTCGAGCGTCTCCATCAGCGCCCGGGAGGCGGTCAGGAACGCACGCCAGGTGCGCTGCTCGTCCGGGTCCAGCCAGCGGGTCATGACCACCATCATACGCGAATAGTTGAAAGCTCAACATAGTCGCGCTAGCGTCGGTGGCATGGGAATCCACCGCCTCAACCACGCCGTGCTCTACGTCAGTGACCTCGCCCGCAGCGTCGCCTTCTACCGCGACGTGCTCGGCTTCCGCCCGGTGGCGATGACCCCGGACGGCTTCCGGGGCGCCACCTTCCTCCAGG
Organism: Micromonospora sp. URMC 106; assembly: GCF_051386395.1. Classification (NCBI taxonomy): domain Bacteria; kingdom Bacillati; phylum Actinomycetota; class Actinomycetes; order Micromonosporales; family Micromonosporaceae; genus Micromonospora; species Micromonospora sp. URMC 106. Next base: position 9,764 of record NZ_JBPQTP010000080.1, on the reverse strand, counting down.
CCCCCGGCTCCACCAACGACCACGACCTCGGTCTCTTCGAGATCGGCGCCGGCGCCGGCCGCTCCACCGCTGGCCGCGGCGCCGTCGGCCTCTACCACCTGGCCTGGGAGGTCGACACCCTCGACGAGCTGGCCGTCACCGCCCAGCGACTCGTCGCCGCCGGAGCCCTGGTCGGCACCTCCGACCACGGCACCACCAAGAGCCTCTACGGGCAGGACCCGGACGGACTGGAGTTCGAGATCGTCTGGCTGGTGCCCGCCGACCGGCTCGACGACGCCGCGCTGGCCGCCCGCAAGCGGATCGGCCGGCTCGACCTGGACGCCGAGCGGCGCCGCTACGGCGGTCAGACCCGCGGCGGGGTGGGCATCTCCGTCCCGGCCTGAGTCGTCCGGCGGCACCGCCCGCCGAGCGGCCTTCCCGGTGGTTCTGCCGCCGGGGCCGGCTCCTGCCGGCGGCCGGCCGGGCCCGTCGGGCGGGTCCGGCCCCGGGGCGTCCGCGCCGGACAGCGGCGCGCGTCCGGGGCGGCGTGCGGTAGAACGGCACCATGCCGACCGACGCCGTCCTGCGCGAGCTGCTCGTCCGACACCTGGAAGTTTGGCTGCCGGGGGCGCTGCACCGCGCCCGCCGGGCCACCGTCGCCCTGGCGTACGCCGACGGCGGCGCCGACTCCGCCGAGGCCGCGCTGCGGACGGTCGCCGAGTACGCCGACCGGCTGCGCGGCCGCCAGCTCACCGTGCTGGTGCTCGCCGACGGCGCCGCCGAGCTGCCCGCCCGGCTCGGCGCCGCGGAGGCGGGCCTGCCGGCGGAGGTCGCCGTGCACGTGGTGCCCGGCGGGCCCGCCCGACTGCCGGTGGCGGTCAAGGCGGCCGGCGCGGCGGGCGCGCCCCTGCTGTCGTACGTGGACGGTCCCGCCGACCCGGCCGCGCTGACCGCCACGGCGGTTGGCAGGCCGGCCGAGGCGCTCTTCGTCACCGCCGCCGGCACGCCCGCCCGGGACGCCCTCGCCGACGCCGGTTTCCCGCTGGCGACCGAGGTGGAGCTGGTGCCCGCCGACGGCGCGCCCACCCGGCTGCTCTCCTTCGCGACCGGGTCCGACAAGAGCCTGGAGGCGTTCAAGGAGGCGCTGTGGGCGGTCGACGAGTTCGCGGGGGTCCGCTACCGCGACCCGGCCGATCCGGCCGGCCGGCTGCTCGACATCGCCCTGACCCCCGAGCCCGGCCCGCTGCGCCGGGAACTGCTGGCCGAGCTGGCGCGTTCCGGCCCCCGTACGGTCACCGAGCTGCGCCGGTACGCCCTCATCGCGACCGTCTACCGGTCTGCCGACGCCGTCCGGGCGCTGACCGGGCTGCTCGGGGCGGGGGAGGTGACCCGCGACCCGGAGCACGGCCGGCTCGGCGGGGACGTGCTCATCACCGGCCCGGACGCGCGACCGGCGGGCTGACCGCCGGCGAGCCGGGCGGAAGTACGCCTGGCCGGGCCGCGACCGGAAGTGAGGCGGGGCGCGGGCGACCCTCCCGGGCGATCGTCGCCGCGGTCCCCGGTGCGCCGGGTCGACTCCTCCCCGTCGTCGCCGACGAGCCCCGAAACGCCGAGCGGGGTGCCGGTGGATCCACCGGCACCCCGCTCGACCTCGGGACGTCACGCCCGGGACTTGTCCTGCTTCCAGGACAGCGGTCCCGGCAGGTCGACCCGGTGCGCCTTGGCGCGGGAGTTCCAGGACCAGCGACCGATCTTGATGCTCCAGGACGAGAAGCCGTTCTCGGTGAAGTTCAGGATGATCGGGCCGTACTTCTTGCGCTTGCGGAACATCAGACCCATCGCGGGCTCCCTTCGATTCCCTTCCCTGCCCTGACGGAATCGAACATGCCCGGATCGCCGATTCGCAAAACCCAAACCGGTCCGTCGTGGACGGCCCCGGCGGTCCGAAAACTCCTATCAATCAGGTAGGTGTTTCGGGGCGATGAACGCTGGTGCGGACGCCGCGTAACGAACGCGGCGACGCCGATCTCATCTTCTGGAAGGACATTGACCGGTCGGTCCACCCGCCGGCAGCATGGGGCCATGTCGCAGCGGGACGAGCTCCTCCTCACCGCTCGCGTGCACGTCGACCTGGTCCGGCACGCGAGCGCGCTCTGTTGAGCTGACCCCGGTTCCACCGGCCCGGGTCCATCGCGCAGCTTCCCCCGCCCGTCCGCTCGACGCGGAGCGGCGTGCCTCTTCGCCCCTCGCGGGGCCTCCTCCACTCGATCGTGGACAGATCAGGAGACACCTCCATGGCTTCACCCCGTCGTGTCCTGCCGCGTGCCCTCGCCGCCCTGACCGCGCTGGCGCTCCTCGCCCCCGCCGCCGGTTGCGGCGGCGGCGCAGCGGCCGGCTCCGCACCGACCACCGAACTGCGCTACCAGGGCTCCGCCGGGCAGGTGACCCTGCCCGAACTCGCCGCCGACCTCGGCTACCTCGGCGACGTCCGGCTCAACTGGATCGGCAACGTCACCGGCGGCCCGCAGGACATCCAGGCCACCGCCACCGGGCAGAGCGACTTCGGCGGCGCGTTCAACGGCGCCATCGTCAAGCTCGCCGCCGCCAACGCCCCGATCACCGCCGTCATCAGCTACTACGGCTCCGACGCCCAGAGCTTCCAGGGCTACTACGTGCCCGACGACAGCCCGATCCGCGGCCCCCGTGACCTGATCGGCCGGAAGGTCGGCATGAACACGCTCGGCGCGCACGCCGAGGCGGTGCTCAAGACGTGGCTGTCCCGCGGCGGCCTCAGCGCCGAGGAGATCGCCCAGGTGGAGCTGGTCGCGCTGCCGCCGGTCAACATCGAGCAGTCGCTGCGCCAGAAGCAGATCGACGTCGCCGTGCTCGGCGGGGTGATCCGCGACAGAGCCGTCGCGAACGGCGGCATCCGCACGATCTTCACCGACTTCGAGCTGCTGGGCGCGTTCAGCGCCGGCGCCTACGTCTTCCGCGACGACTTCATCCGGCGCAACCCGGCGACGGTGAAGGCGTTCGTCGCCGGCGTCGGCCGGGCCATCGAGTGGGCCCGCAGCCAGCCCAGGGAGACCGTGGTGGCCCGGTTCGAGTCGATCATCGCCAAGCGTGGCCGCAACGAGGACCCGTCGCTGGTGCGGCACTGGAAGAGCAGCGGCGTCGCCGGCCGGGGCGGGGTCATCACCGACCAGGAGTTCGCCACCTGGATCGACTGGCTGGCCGCCGAGGGCGAGCTCAAGGGGGACAAGCCGAGACCCGGCGACGTCTACACCAACGAGTACAACCCCTTCGCCGCCGGAGGTGCGGCGGCATGAGCACCGACAAGATCCTCTTCGACCGGGTGACGAAGACCTTCCCGGTCCGCGCCGGCCGGCGCGCGTCCGCCGGCGCGGTCACCGCGCTGGACCGGGTCACCCTCGGCGTACGCTCCGGCGAGTTCCTGGTCGTCGTCGGGCCCAGCGGCTGCGGCAAGTCGACCCTGCTCGACCTGCTCGGCGGGCTGTCCCGGCCCACCGGTGGGCAGGTGCTGGTCGACGGCCGGCCGGTCACCGGGCCCGGCCTGGACCGCGGCATCGTCTTCCAGCAGTACGCGCTGCTGCCCTGGCGCACCGCCGCCGGCAACGTCGCGTTCGGACTGGAGGCCAAGGGCGTGCCCCGCGCCGAACGCGCCGACCTGATCGCGCACCACCTGGAGCTGGTCGGGCTCACCGGGTTCGCCGAGCGCTACCCGCACGAGCTCTCCGGCGGCATGAAGCAGCGGGTCGCCATCGCCCGCAGCCTCGCGTACGACCCGGACATCCTGCTGATGGACGAGCCGTTCGCGGCCCTCGACGCGCAGACCCGCGACTCGTTGCAGGACGAGCTGCTGCGGATCTGGGAGCGCACCGGCAAGACGATCGTGTTCATCACGCACGGCATCGACGAGGCGGTCCACCTGGGCCAGCGGGTCGCGGTGATGACCTCCCGGCCGGGCCGGATCAAGCAGGTCATCGACATCGACCTCGGCGACCGCACCGCCGTGGAGGACGTCCGCTCCTCCGACGCCTTCCGCCACCACCGGCACCAGATCTGGACGCTGCTGCGCGACGAGGTCCGCGCCGCGCAGGCCGCCGAAGGCCGTGCCGCGCGCGCCGCCGGGGTCCGCGCCGCGCGGAGCGTCGAAGGCCGTGCCGCGCAGGCCGTCGACGGGCGCACCGCACCGACCGATCCCGCCGCCGGCCCGGCGACCCGACCCGAGGAGGCCCGCGTTGGTTGACGTCGTCGAGCGGCCCGCCCGCGTGGTGGCCCCGACCGCCGCGCCGGCGGAGCCCGCCACCCCGAGCGTCCCGCTGCCCGGCCGGCTGCTCGGCCTCGGCCGCCGGGTGCTGCACCGCACCGCCGCGCTGGCCCTGCTCGCCGCGCTCTGGGAACTCGCGCCCCGGGCCGGCCTGGTCGACCGGGTCTTCCTGCCGCCGCTGTCGGAGGTGCTGGTCGGCTGGACGGAGCTGCTGCGCACGGGGCAGCTCGCCGAGCACGTCGGCGCCAGCCTGACCCGGTCGTTGACCGGGCTGGGCCTCGCCGTGCTCACCGCCGTCCCGCTCGGCCTGCTGATCGGTTGGTACCGGCCGCTGGCCGACCTGCTCAGCCCGCTGCTGGAGGTGTTCCGCAACACCGCCGCGCTGGCCCTGCTGCCGGTCTTCGTGCTCATCCTCGGGCTGGGGGAGACCTCGAAGATCGCCCTGGTGCTCTACGCCTGCTCGTGGCCCATCCTGCTGAACACGATCGCCGGGGTGAAGGGCGTCGACCCGCTGCTGGTGCGCTCGGCCCGGTCCATGGGGCTGAACCACCTGCGGCTGTTCCAGAAGGTGATCCTGCCGGCCGCGGTGCCGACCATCTTCACCGGCGTCCGGCTGGCCGGGGCGTACTCGATCCTCGTGCTGGTCGCGGCCGAGATGGTGGGGGCCAAGGCCGGGCTCGGCTACCTCATCAACTACGCACAGTACAACTTCGCCATCCCCGACATGTACTCCGGGATCATCACGATCTCCGCCATCGGCCTGCTGGTCAACCAACTCCTCGTCGCCCTCGAACGCCGCTTCTCCACCTGGCGCGTCGACGTCTCCGCCTGAGAGGACCTCCCATGCCCCGCACCCTGCACCTCAACGCGTTCCTGATGGGCGTCGGCCACCACGAGGCGGCCTGGCGGCACCCGCGCACCGACCCCCGACGGGTCACCGACGTGCGGCACTTCCAGGAGCTGGCCCGCATCGCCGAACGCGGCACCCTCGACTCGCTCTTCCTCGCCGACGGGCTCTCCGTCGGCCCGAACCCCCGGCACAACATCCAGGCCGTCTTCGAGCCGCTGACCCTGCTCGCCGCGCTGGCCACGGTGACCGAGCACATCGGCCTGATCGCCACGGTCTCCACCACCTACAACGAGCCGTTCCACGTGGCCCGCAAGTTCGCCTCGCTGGACCACCTCTCCGGCGGCCGGGCCGGCTGGAACATCGTCACCTCGGCCCAGACGCGGGAGGCGTGGAACTTCAACCTCGACGAACACCCGGCCCATGCCGACCGCTACCGGCGGGCGGCCGAGTTCGTGGACGTGGCGATCAAGCTCTGGGACAGCTGGGAGGACGAGGCGCTGCTCTTCGACGCCGCGGGCGGCGTCTTCGCCGACACCGACCGGGTGCACGAGGTCGCCCACCGCGGGCCGGAGTTCCAGGTCCGCGGCCCGCTCAACGTCCCCCGTCCGCCGCAGGGCCGGCCGCTGCTGGTGCAGGCCGGCTCGTCCGCCGACGGGGTGGCCTTCGCCGCCCGGTACGCCGAGGCGGTCTTCACCGCCCAGCAGACCCTCGCCGACGGGCAGGCGTTCTACGCCGGGCTGAGGCGCCAGGTGGCCGCCGCCGGACGGGACCCCGAGCAGGTGAAGGTCCTGCCCGGCATCGCCCCGGTGCTCGGCGGCACCGAGGCGGAGGCGCGCGCCCTGGCCGCCGAGCTGGAGGAGCTGATTGTCCCGGACCACGCCCTCGCGCAGCTCTCCGGCATGCTCGGCCTGGACCTGACCGGCCTCCCGCTGGACGGGCCCGTGCCGGAGCTGCCCGACGCCGGCACGGTGCAGGCCCACCAGAGCCGCTACCAGCTCGTCGCCGACATCGTCCGGCGCGAGCGGCCCACCATCCGGCAGCTGATCGGCCGGCTCGGTGGCGGCCGGGGTCACCGGGTGGTGGCCGGCACCCCCGAGCAGGTCGCCGACCAGATCGAACTCTGGTTCACCCAGGGCGCCGCCGACGGCTTCAACGTCATGCCGCCGCTGCTCCCCCTCGGGTTGGTCGACTTCGTCGACCACGTGGTGCCGCTGCTGCGCGCCCGGGGCCTGTTCCGGCACGAGTACGCGGGCCGCACGCTGCGCGAGCACTACGGACTGCCCCGTCCCGTCAGCACCTACGCCGCCCCGACGCTGGTGCCGGCGTGACCACCGTGGAGCGCCCCCGGGCGGACGCCGCCGACCTGCTGCCGGTGGACCGGGACCTGTTCCGGGCGCTGCTGCGCCGGCAGGCCGCGACGGTCACCGTGGTCACCGCCGTCGCCCCGGGCACCGTGGAGCCGGCCTGCCTCGGCGGCCTGGGCGAGCCCGTCCGCGCCGGGTTCACCGCCACGTCGTTCACCTCGGTCTCGCTGGATCCGCCGCTGGTCTCGTTCTGCCTCGGCGTCGCCTCGTCTAGCTGGCCGGTGCTCGTCCGGGCCGAGCACGTCGCCGTGCACCTGCTCGGCGCCGGCCAGCGGGAGGCCGCCCGGGTCTTCGCCACCAGCGGGCTGGACCGGTTCGCCGCGTACCCGCACTGGACGCCGGGGCCGTTCGGGGTGCCGCTGCTGACCGGAGCGCTGGCCCGGCTGCTCTGCCGGGTCGTGCACCGGGTGCCGGCCGGCGACCACGCCCTCTTCGTCGCCGAGCCGCTCGCCCTCGGCGGCGGCGAGGACGGAGACCCGCTGGTCTACCACCGGGGCCGGTACACCAGCGCTGGCCCGGCGGTGTCGGCGTGACCGGATCGGCCGCGCCCGACGTACGGCGGCCGTCCGCCGCGCCGCCCACGAGCGGCGTGGTGCCGCCGGGCACGGCGTCGGCGGGCGGCGCGGCGGGGGCGGGCCCGCCGACACCCGGCGCGGAGCCGCTCGCGCTGGACCGGGCCGCCCAGGACCTGCTCTTCCGGGCGGCCCGCACGGCCGACGCCTTCACCGACGAGCCGGTGACCGACGCCCAGGTCACGGCGATCCACGGGCTGGTGCGGTACGGGCCGACCGCGCTCAACGGCCAGCCGCTGCGGATCCTGCTGCTCCGCTCGGCGGCCGCCCGGGCCCGCCTGCTGCCGCACGTCTCGGGCGGCAACCGGGCGAAGACGGCGGCCGCGCCGCTGGTGGCGGTGCTCGCCGCCGACGTGGACTTCCACGAGCGGCTGCCGGAGCTGTTCCCGCACCGGCCGCGCGCCCGCGACTGGCTCGGCGACCGGGCGGAGCGCGCCGCGCAGGCCCGGTTCAACGCCACCCTCCAGATCGGCTACCTGGTGGTCGGCGTACGGGCGGCGGGGCTGGCCGCCGGCCCGATGGCCGGCTTCGACGCGGCCGGCGTGCAACGGGAGTTCTTCCCCGACGGCCGGCACGAGGTGCTGCTGCTGATGAACATCGGCCGCCCGGGCCCGGACGCGCGGCGCGACCGCCTGCCCCGCCTGCACGCCCGGGAGGTGATCACCACGCTGTGACGCCCCAGGGAAGCCCGGAGCGGCCGGGCTCAGGGGCGGTCCACGACGAGGACGCGGGTGACGCTTCCGTCGTCCTCGGCGATGTCCCGCTCGTGGACGAAGCCGAGCTTGCCGAGCAGCGCCAGCGAGGCGTGGTTGGCGTCGGCGACCGTCGCGTACACCCGGGGCAGGTCGAGCGTGTCGAAGCCGTACCGGACCAGGGCGCGGGCCAGCTCGGTGCCGAGGCCGGCGCCCCAGGCCGGCTTCGCCAGCGCGTAGACGATCTCGTGGCCGTCGACCTGGTCGGTCCGCTTGATCTCGGCGTGCCCGACGTAGCGGCCGTCGCGGCGGACCGCCCAGACGTCGAACAGGTCGTTCGCGTACACCTTGGTGAAGACCCGCCCGAACAGGGCGCCGGCCTCGTCGGCCGCCATGGGCCCGTCGCCCATGAACCGGCCCACCTCCGGATCGGTGAAGAGGGCGACGAAGTCCTCGGCGTCGTCGGGCCGGTAGGGCTCCAGCAGCAGGCGGTCGGTGTGCAGGACGGGGGTGGGCATCAGCGCGGCTCCCAGGCGTCGGGCAGGGCGGTCAACCTACGCACGTGGGCGGGCAGCCGGCCACTGATTATCTCCGCGAGGCTCACCTCGTCGACCACCCGGCGCACGGCGGCCCGCACCGCGACCCAGAGCCCGGGCAGGTGCTCCGCCGCGCCCTCGTAGCTGGTCTCCTCCGGGCGCAGGCCACGGACCCCGGCCAGCGGGCCCTCCACCGCGCGCAGCACCGCGCCGACGGTCACCTCCCGCGGCGGCCGGGCGAGCGTGTAGCCACCCTCGGCGCCACGCTGCGCCCGGACGATGCCGGCCCGCCGCAGGTCGGCCAGCACCGCCTCCAGGAACTTGCGCGGCATGTCCTGCTCCGCCGCGATGGCCTGGGTCGAGAGCAATCGGGGGTACGCGGTGGCCAGGCTCAGCGCCGCCCGTACCGCGTAGTCGCCGCGCGCGGAGATCTGCACCCCGTCATCATGCCCGGCGGGGGCCGTCGACCGCGTCGGCGGGCGGGCGGGGCCGGACGACCGGGCCCGGGGCCGGCCGCTCCCGCGCGGCACGGAACGCGCCCGGGCTCATCCCGACCTCGCGGGTGAAGAACCGGCCGAAGTTCGTCGGCTCGGAGAAGCCGAGCCGCCGCCCGATCTGGGCGATCGGCTCGTCGGTGGCCGCCAGCAGCCGGCTCGCCTGCAGGGCCACTCGCTCGTCGACGACCTGCTTGGCGCTGCGCCCGGTCACCGCCAGGCAGGCCCGGGTGAGCGTGCGCACCGAGCATCCCAACCGGGCGGCGTAGTCCTCCACCCGGCGGGTGTGCTGGTAGCCGCGCTCGACCTCCCGACAGAACCGGTGGAAGGTGGCCACCTCCGCCCGAGGCGCCGGGCGGGGACGCTCGGGCACCAGTTCCGGGCGGGGGCGCTCGCGCACCGGGCCCGGACGGGGGCGTTCGGGCACCAGGGACAGCCGGAGCAGCAGCACGGCGAGCTGGTGGCGGAGCAGGCCGCGCGCCGCGGCCACCCCGTGGTGCCGCTGGCAGTCCACCGCCAGTTGGCTCACCTCGTTGATCACCGCGTCCTCGTCCTCGCCGGCGAGCTGGATCCAGGCCGGTACGGCGTCGGGGTCGACGTCGAGCCCGCGCAGCGCGTCGGCGTCCCAGCGCACCACCGTCGCGTCGAGGTGCGGGCCGGCGCAGCGCAGCACCTGACCGGCGCGCACCCGCAGCAGCGTGCCGGGCCGGCAGGGCAGCACGCGGAAATCCAGTTCGGCGGTGCCGTGTCCGCCGGTGGTCAGCACCAGCAGGTCCCGCTCGAGGAGCACCGGACGACGCCGGCCGGGGTCGGACGCGAGGTCACCGAGGGTGAGCGTGTCGATCTCGGCGGGGACGGTCGCGCGGGCGGCGAACGGCGCGGGGGAGAGCTGACCGGAAGAGACCATCGCCTGCGACGGTAGCCCGAGGCGACGACCATTGCATCCCGAGGCCACCCGCAACACTGCCCGTGGGCGGGGTGGGCGG
>NZ_JBPQTP010000079.1:0-31416 GCF_051386395.1 Micromonospora sp. URMC 106 | reverse complement strand
GGCGGCGGTCCCACGGGGGGACGGCCGCCACTTTCCGGACGGCGTGCGCGACGACACCGCGCGGGGCGTCCGGGTTACTTCACCGCGCCGGAGGTGAGGCCCGACTGGATCTGCCGCTGGAAGACCGCGTAAACGATGATCATGGGGAGGATGGCGATGGTCAGCGCCGCGAAGAGACCGGACCAGTCGGCCTCGTAGCCGGCGTTGACCGAGATGTCCGCGATGCCCTGGGTGAGCACCCATTTCTCCTTGGCGTTGGAGAGCAGCACCAGCGGGAGCTGGTACTGCGCCCACTGCCCGATGATGTTGAAGATCCCGACGCTGATCAGGCCGGGCTTCGCCATCGGCAGCATCACCTGGAAGAACAGCCGGGTGTGCGAGCAGCCGTCGATCATCCCCGCCTCGGCCACCGACGCCGGCAACGTCTTGAAGAACGCGGCCAGGAAGAAGACCGTGAACGGCAGCGAGTAGGCGATGTAGACCAGGACGACCCCGGTGTGGGTGTCCAGCAGTCCCAGGTTCTTCACCACGAAGAAGAGCGGCACCAGGGCCAGGAAGACCGGGAAGGCCAGCCCCGAGACGAACAGGTAGTAGATCGCCCGGTTGCCCCAGAACTTGTAGCGCGCCAGCACGTACGCGGCCATCGAGCCGAACAGCATCGTGCCGAGCGTGCTGCACGACACCACGATGACGCTGTTGAGGAAGTAGCGGCCGACGTTGGCCTTGTTCCACGCCCGGGCGTAGTTCTCGAAGCGCAGCTCCGCCGGGAGCGTCCACGGGCTGCTGAAGATCTCCGTGGTGTTCTTGAACGAGGCGAGGAAGGTCCAGAGGATCGGCACGATCACGATCACCGCCCAGACGGCGAGGGCCACGTGCCCGAGGCCGGCGAGCAGCCGCACCTCCGAGCGTCGGCCCCGGCGCCCGCCCGAGGTGCCCGGCGTGACGGTCTTCGGCGGTAGCGCCGCCGGTGTCGGCGGCAGCGTCGTCTGCGGGTTCATCAGTACTCCACGCTTTCCCGCTTGGTGAGCCGCAGCGTCAGCGCCGCGAAGGTGATGGTGAGGAAGAACAGCGCCACGCCCATGGCGGAGGCGTAGCCGTACTTCGAGTAGACGAAGGCGTTGCGGTAGATCTCCATGGCCAGCACCGTGGTCGCGCCGTCCGGGCCGCCGCTGTCGACCGAGAGCACCGCGACGATGGCGAACGCGTCGAACGCGGCGATGCCGAGGTAGACCCAGGCGACCTGGAGGGTGTCCCACAGCAGCGGCAGGGTGACCCGGAAGAAGAGCGTCACCCGGCTCGCCCCGTCCATCTCGGCGGCCTCGTAGATCTCGCCGGGGATGGAGGCCATGCCGGCGGAGAAGAGGACCACGTAGAAGCCGACGGCCTGCCAGACCAGCACCGCGATGATCGACCAGAGCGCCAGGTTCGGCCGGACCAGGAAGAGCACCGGGTCGAAGCCGAGCTTCATCAGCACGCCGTTGATCAGACCGGACTCGTTCGGCCGGTAGACCATCTGGAACAGCACCGCGATGATGGCCACCGCCAGGACCTGGGGGAAGAAGAACACCACCCGGTAGAACTTCGCCCCCCAGACCCCCTGACGCTGCCCGCCGCTGCTCTTCCCGCCCACGTTGAGCAGGAACGAGAAGAGCAGCGCGATGGCGATGGTGATCAGCGGCAGGGCAAGCAGCAGTACGCCGTGGTGCTGGACCGCCTTCCAGAAGCTGTCGTCGTCGAACAACCTCCGGTAGTTGTCGAAGCCCACCCACTGCGGGGCGGAGAGCCCTCGCCAGTTGGTCATCGAGATCTGGAACGCCTGCGCGTACGGCGCGATGACGAAGACCACGTACAGCGTGACCGGGACGAAGAGGAACCCGATCACGAACGGATACTTGCCGTGCCGCATGATCCCTACGCTCCGATCGGTCAGCGCTTGAACTTGGCGACGGAGCTGTCCTTCTTGATCGCGTCGGCGCGCTTCTGGATCCGCTCCACGAAGGCGTCCGCCTTGATCCGGCCGAACATCAGCTCGTTGGTGGCGGTGCGCGCCTCCGTGTCGAGCTCCTTGTACCAGCCGTCGAAGTACAGGTTGAACACGTCCTGGCCGGCGGCCTTGAGCGCGCCCTGCGAGCTGGCCACACCCGGCGGGAAGGCGAAGCCGTCCGAGCCGGCGGTGACCACGGTCGGGGCCTTGACCACCTCGGTGAAGCCCTTCGCGCCGGCCACCGACAGCATCTGGCGCATGTACTCCAGGCCGCCCTTGGGGTTCTTGCTCTTGGCCGAGACGAAGTAGCCCTCACCGGCGGTCGCCCGCAGCGCCGTCGCCGGCAGCTTGTCCGACGCGGACAGGCTCGGCACCGGCATCATCTGGTACTCGAAGCCGGGCGGCGTGTCCTTCTTCTGCTCGCCCTCCAGCCAGTCGCCGCTGGGGTAGAGCGCCAGCTTGTACTGGTTCTGCCGCAGCTGCACGTCGGTGTGCTTGAGCCCCTCGAAGCTCTTGTCGACGTACTTGGCGCCGATCTCGGCCCACGCCTCGGCGGCCTGCTTGACCGCGTCCTGCTGCCAGGCGCCGTCCTCCAGGTTGTCGATGTTCTTCAGCACGTCCGTGCCGCCGATCTTCGCGGCGTGGGTGAGGATCACGTTCCACTGGTAGTAGGCCGCGTTCGCGCCGGCGTAGCCGTACGGCGTGATGCCCTTGGCCTTGATCTTGTCGAGCAGCGCGGTGAACTCGTCCCAGTTCTTCGCCGGCGCCCAGCCGTTGTCCTTGAACAGCTTGCCCGAGTACCAGATGCCGAAGACGGTGGAGACGTAGTAGAGGACGTACGGCTTGCCGTTGAACGACCCGGCCTCGACGGTGCCCGGCACCACGGTGTCGCGGACCTTCTTGTTCGGGTCGTCGACCGACGGGGCGTCCCACAGCTCGGTGAGGTCCTGGAGCTGGCCGTCGGCGACCAGGGCGCCGAAGTCCATCAGCTTCTCGCCGGAGTTGTTGACGAACTCCGGCGGGTTGCCCGAGGCGAACCGCGGCTGGAGCACGGTGGAGACGGCCTGGGTGGACTGGTGCTTGATCTCGGCCTTCGGGAACGCCTTCTTGTACAGCGGCTGGTGCACGTCGGTGGCGTACTTCTCGCCGTAGCCGCCGTTGAAGATGATCACCTCGACCGGGGCGTCCTCGGCAACGCCGAGCGGGTTGGTGGCGCTCTTGGTGCCGCCGGCCACCTGCTCGTTCTTCTCGTCGCCGCCGCTGGTCGCGCAGGCGCTCAGCAGGCCGACGGCGGGGGTGGCGAGCAGGCCCGCGGCGGCCGCCCGGCGCAGCACCGTCCGGCGGCTCAGATCCGCCGGGTTCTCGGGGGTAATCGACATCGTCGTCTCTCCTTGTGGTGTTCGGGTCAGGCGGTCCGCCGGAGGCGCCCGGCGTACCGCGACTCGAGGGCGTGGTTGTGCTCGTCCCCGCCGGGGACGTTGGCGGAGAGGTAGATAGGGGGCACCTCTCCGGCCTGGTGGAACCGTCGTACGACCTCGGCGGTCAGCAACTGCGCCAGCAGCGCGGAGGTGACCGACGAGACCGCACAGACCGCGCCGCCGCCCTCGAGCGGCAGCAGTGCGTCGCCGTACGGCGCGCCGTTGTCCAGCACGACGTCGGCGAGATCGGCGAGCCGCCGGCCGGACGGGTGTCGCGGGGCGACCCGTGCGGTGTGCTCGACCGAGGTGACCGCGATCAGCGGGTGACCGCGGTCGGTGACCAGCGCCGCCAGCTCGACCACCGAGCCGTTGATGCCGGACTGGGACGCCACCACGAACACGTCCTGCGGCTGCGGGGCCGCCAGCGCGTAGATCTGGTGGGCGATGGCGGGGTCGCGCTCCAGCTTCGGATCGGCGAGCACGTCGCGCGGGGCGTCGCCGTGCAGCACGAGGTCGTGGATGGAGAGCCGGTTGGCGGGCACCAGTCCACCCGCCCGGGCGACCAGCTCCGCAGCGAACGCCTCGGAGTGACCCGCGCCGAACGCCTGGAGCACCCCGCCGGAGCGCAGGCTGGCCGCGATCAGGTCGGCGGCGGCGTCGATCCCGTCGGCGCTGGCGTCGACCAGCCGGTCGAGCACCGGACGGACCGCCTCGGCGTACCCCTGTGCGCTGATCATGCCGTGGCCCTCTTCGCGGCCTTGTGCCCGTCGACGGCCTGGGCGGTGCGCCGGAAGGCCGCGTGGGCGCGGTCGTGGGTGCGCTGGGCGACGGCGATGTAGAGCAGGTCGAGCACGACGAGCTGCGGGTGCCGGGCCGACAGCGCGTCGGGGCGGAACGTGGTGGCCTGGCTGGCGGTGAGCAGCACGATGTCGGCCAGCTCGGCCAGCGGCGAGCGCGGGAAACCGGTCAGCGCCACGGTGGTCGCGCCCCGGCTGCCCGCCTCGGCGAGCATCTCGATGGTCTCCCGGGTCTGGCCGGTGTGCGAGATGCCGAGCGCCACGTCGCCCTGGCGCAGCAGGGCCGCGCTGGCCAGGCCCTCGTGCACGTCGTTCCAGGCCCAGGCCGCCACGCCGATGCGGTGCAGGCTGAACTGCATCTCCTCGCCCACCAGGGCGCTGCCGCTCGCGCCGAAGATGTTCACCCGCGACGCCCGGGCGATGGCGACGGCGGCGCGTTCGACCTCGGCGAGGTCGAGCAGCGCGGCGGTGTCGTGCATGGCGCGGGTGTCCGCGGCCATGATCTGGTCGAGCACCCGCGTGAGGGGGTCGCTCGGCTGGATCTCGCGTCCGATGTCGACGGTCCAGCCCGCCGAGCGGGCCCGGCCGGTCTCGGCGGCGATGCCCAGCCGCAGGTCGGCGTAGCCCTCGAAGCCCATCGCGCGGCAGAACCTGGTGATCGTGGCCGGGGAGGTGCCGCTGCGCTCGGCCAGCTCCACGATGGTCGCCCGGGCGGCCGCCTCCGGGTCGCTGAGCACGTGCTCGGCGACCCGGCGCAGCGCCCCGGTCAGCTCGCCCATGCCGGCCCGGACCCGCGCCAGCACGCCGTCGGAGGCGACCCCGAGCGCCGCCCGCCGGTCGACCGCGTCGGCGTCGACCACCGCGGTCCCCGCGGAGGTGTCCACCTCGTGATCAACCATGGGACGCCTTTCCGAAAAGACTGTTAACTGTTAGTGGTAAAAGTTCTTACTGAAGGCCCCTCCATGTCAAGGCCGTGGGCGAAGTTTTCAAACTGTTACCTGGCGCACAGCCCTCGACGCGGCCCGGCCCTTGCCCCGCGCCGCCGGGCCGACCAGCATGAACGCGGCGTTGATCAGGGAGGTGGGTGCGGATGTCCGACACCGTCGTGGTCGGTCTCGACGTCGGGGGTACGTCCACCCGGGCGACCGCCCTGAGCCTGGACGGGCGGCGACTCGGCAGCGGCCGGGCCGGCGGCGGCAACCCCACCAGCCACGGCGCCGAGCGGGCCGCCGGAGAACTCCTGGCCGCCCTGCGCGAGGCGCTCGCCGACCTCGACCCCGCCCGGGTGCGGGCCGGCACCATCGGGCTGGCCGGGGCGGGCCGGCTGCTCGCCGACCCCGTCGGTCGGGACGCCTTCGACCGGGCCTGGCGCGACGCCGGCCTGCGCTGCCCGTACGCCGTGCACGGCGACGCGCTGGTCGCGTACGCCTCCGGCACCGCGAGCCCCGACGGCACGGTGCTCATCGCCGGCACCGGCGCGATCGCCGCCGAGGTCCGCGAGCTGCGGCTGGACCGGGTCGCCGACGGTCACGGCTGGCTGCTCGGCGACGCCGGCTCGGGATTCTGGCTGGGCCGGGAGGCGGTGCGCCGGCTCCTGGCCGACCTGGACCGGGGCCGGGCCCCGGGGCGGATGGCGACGGCGGTGCTCGTCGACCTGCTCGGCTCCGCCGAGGTGGCGGCCCGCCCCCGGGACACCGTCGACGCGCTGGTCCAGGCGGTGACCCGGCGGCCCCCGGTGGAGCTGGCCCGACTCGCGCCCCTGGTGATCGCCGCCGCGGTGGACGGCGAGCCGGTCGCCGGCGGGCTGGTCGACGAGGCCGCGGCGCACCTGGCGGAGAGCACCGCGCGCATCCGCCCGGCCGGCGACGCCGCCCCGATCGTGCTCGGCGGCGGCCTGCTGACCGGCGACACCCCGCTGGCGGTGGCGGTCCGCGCGGAGGTCGCCCGGCGGTGGCCGGACGCGCCGCTGCGCTCGGCCGGCGACGGCGCGGCCGCGGCGGCCTGGCTCGCCGCCCGCGACCTGCCCGAGGTGACCGACCCGCAGGCGCTGCACGCCCTGCTGGTCCCTGCGGCCTGACCTCCGAGGGGCGCCGGAGAGGTCCGGCCGCTGCTCTCTGCGGCCTGACCTCCGAGGGGCATCGGAGAGGTCCGGCTGCTGCTCCCTGCGGCCTGACCTCCGACCGGCGCCGAAGAGGTCCGGCACGGCGCTGTCGAGCTGAGTCGGCTACGACATCAGCTCGACAGCACACGCACCGTGGTGGCCGGCCGCTTCGCCCGCGCCAGCTGGACGACGCCTCGCTGGCAGGTCTCCCCACGCGCCGCTGCTGACGGCGCGCGACCGGCCCGGGCGGGGTCAGAAACGGTCAGGAATGGACGGGCTCACTTGAGCTGGCCGGCGGTCAGGCCGGACTGGACCTGGCGCTGGAAGGCGACGTAGACCAGCAGCACCGGGACCACCGCGATGGTGAGACCGGCGAAGAGCTGGGCGTAGTCGCCCGCGTATCCCTGGTTGACCGAGAGCGCGGCGAGGCCCTGGGCGAGCACCCACTTGGACTCGTCGCCCTGCATCAGCACCTGGGGCAGCAGGAACTGGTTCCAGTGGCTCAGGAAATTGAAGATCCCGACGCTGATCAGTCCCGGACGCGCCATCGGCAGCATCACCTGGAAGAAGAGCCGGAAGTGACCGCAGCCGTCGACCAGGGCCGCCTCCGCGACGGAGGTGGGCAGGGTGCGGAAGAAGGCGGTCAGGAAGAAGACCGTGAACGGCAGCGAGTACGCCGCGTAGACCAGGATCAGCCCGGTCCAGGTGCCGAAGAGACCGGCGTTGCGGACCACGAAGAACAGCGGCACCAGGGCGAGGAAGACGGGGAACATCAGCCCGCCGACGAACAGGTAGTAGACGAACTGCTTGCCGCGGAACTCGTAGCGGGCGAAGACGTACGCGGCGGAGGCGCCCATCAGCATGGTCAGGGTGACCGAGCCGGCCACCACCACCAGGCTGTTGATGAAGTACTGCCCGATGTGCGCCCCGCTCCAGGCGCGGGCCCAGTTGTCGAAGCGCAGCTCGCCGGGGAGCCCCCACGGGTCGGAGAGGATCTCCGCGTTGCTCTTGAACGAGCTGAGGAACATCCAGAGCAGCGGCAGCACGGTGAGCGCGCCCCAGAACAGCAGGAAGCCGTGGGACAGCACGTTGGCGACGCCGAGTTCGCGGCGGACCGGACGGTCGGCCGGGGTGGCGGCCTCGGCGGGCAGCGCCACGGGGGCGGGCTTGTCCAGAGTCGTCACGAGTACTCGATCCTGTCTCGCTTGCTGGCCCGCAGCGCCAGCACCGCCACCGTGAGGGTCAGGAAGAACATCACCACGCCGATCGCCGAGGCGTAGCCGAACTTGGTCTCGCTGCCGAACGCCGTGTCGTACATCCGCACGCCGATGACGTCGGTGGAGAAGTTCGGCCCGCCGTTGGTCATCAGCTGGACCAGGATGAACCCGTCCAGGGCGAAGATGGCCAGGTAGACCCAGGCGACCTGCACGGTGTCCCACAGCAGCGGGATGGTCACCTTGCGCAGCGTGGTCAGCCGGGAGGCGCCGTCGAGCATGACCGCCTCGTAGATCTCCTTCGGGATGGCCGACATGGCCGCGCCGAAGAGCACCACGTAGAAGCCGACGTTGCTCCAGATCATCACGGCGAGCACGCACCAGAAGGCGGTCTTCGGGTCGCCGAGCCAGGTGGGCGCGGAGAGGCCGACGCTGTTCATGGCGCTGGTCAGCAGCCCCTTGTTGGGGTGGTAGACCTCCTTCCACAGCAGCGCGATGATGACCACCGACAGCACCTGCGGGAAGAAGTAGACCGTCCGGTAGAACGACGAGCCCCGCACGCCGCTGACCCCCGCACGCCCCTTGCGGCCACCCATGTTGAGCATGGTGGCGAAGAAGAGGCCGAGCACGATGGTCAGCACCGGCACCAGCGCCAGCAGGATCGCGTTGTTCTTCAACGCGTTCCAGACGTAGTCGTCCTTCCACAGGGCCGTGAAGTTCGCCATCCCCACGGAGTTGGCGTCGGCCGAGTAGCCGAGCCAGTCGGTCGTGGAGATCTGGAACGCCTGCAGGTACGGCGACACGACGAAGATGACGTAGAGCAGCACCGGCGGCACCAGGAAGGTGACGATCAGCGGGTACTTGCCATGTCTCACGATGAGGTCCTACCTCCGAGCTGCGGTCCGGTGGGAGCGGGGCGTCCCGCTCCCACCGGCCGGGATGTCAGACGGCCCGCTTGTACTTCTTGATCGAGCTGTCCTGGGCGATCGAGTCGGCGCCCTTCTGGCACTGGTCGAGGAAGTCCGCCGGGCCGATCCGCCCGCTGAAGAACTCGCCGCAGGCGGCGTCGACGAGGTTGCGCTCCAGCTTGCGGTAGTAGTTGTTGTAGACCCAGTTGAAGCCGTTGCTGCCGGACGCCTCCAGCGCCTTCACCACCGTGTTCAGCCCGAACGGCAGCTCGACGCCCTCGCTGGCGCCGGCCACCACGGTCAGGCTGGAGACCTTCCTGGTGAAGTCCTGCGCGCCCTTCTTGGAGAGCATGACCCGGAAGTACTCCAGGCCACCGGCGACGTTCTTGGCCTTGGCGGGCACCATGAACGGCTCACCGGCGGTGCCCCGGACCGCCTCGAACGGCAGCTTGTCGCCGCTGCCGAGGCTCGGGGTCGGCTGGATGGTCATGTTGAACCCGGCGGGGGTGACGTCCTTCTGCTCGCTCTCCAGCCAGGAACCGCAGGAGATGAAGGCGGCCTTGCCCTGGCACCACGCGGTCTGCGACTGCTTGTGGTCGAGGCCGGGCGAGCCCTCGAGGATGTACTTGTCCTTGACGATCTGGTGCCAGGCGTCGGCCGCGGCCTTCATCGCGTCGGACTTCCAGGCGTTGGGCTCCAGGTTGTCGATCGCGGTGGCGACCGACGGGCCACCGAACTTGATCGCGGTGGAGATCAGCGGCCAGCTCATGTAGCGCGGGTGCGCGCCCGCGTACGTCCACGGGGCGATGCCGGCGGCCTTGATCTGCTTGCACAGCGCGATGTGCTCGTCCCAGGTCTTGGCGTACTGCCAGTTGCGCTCGGTGAAGAGCTTGGTGGAGTGCCAGATGCCGTAGACGGTGTAGGTGTAGTTCATCACCAGGAACTTGCCGTCGTACGAGCCGACCTCGACCGCGCCCGGCAGCAGCGTGTCCTTGACCGTCTTGCCGGGGACGTCGAGGCTCGGGGCGGCGAGCAGCTCACCCAGGTCGGCGATCGCGTTCTGGGAGACCAGGCCGTTGAAGTCGATCTGACCGGCGCCGGAGTTGTTGACCACGTCCGGCGGGGTGCCGTCGACGAAGCGCGGCTGGAGCGTCTTGCTGATCTCCTGCGTCGCCGAGTGGTTGATCTTCGCCTTCGGGTACTTCTCGGTGTACATGGCCTCGTGGGCCTTCGCGTACTCCTCGCCGAAGCCGCCGTTGAAGATCACCACCTCGAGGGGCGCGTCCTCCTTGACCCCGAGCGGGTTCTGCTCGCTCTTGGTGCCCTTGTAGGTGCCGGCGTCGCCCTTGTCGTCGTCGCCACCTCCGGTGGCGCAGCCGGCGAGCAGGCCGGCGGCAGGGGTGGCCAGCAGGCCGGCGGCGGCGCTGCGCCGCAGGATGTCACGCCTGTTCATGGTCTCTCCTCGGATCGGGTCCGGGCGGTCGCCGGCTGGGGGAAGGCGGCCGCCGCACGAGGCGCAGGGGGAAGTTGTCTTCAGTTAGTTTGATGTTGCTGAAGAATTTCTACGGCAGGAACCCGCGGACTTCAAGACCGCGGACCGAACCGTTATCACCACCGGCCAGATCCTGCCTGACATACCCTCGGGGCCATGCGCCGTCTGCGGCAACTCGCCGAGCGCACCCCGGCAGGTCGGGAGCGCTACGTCGATCTGCTCCGGGCGCTCGCGATCGTCATGGTCGTTCTCGGCCACTGGGCGGTCGCCGCGATCAGCGAGGACCCTACCGGCCGGCCGACGGCCCGGTCGGCACTGCCCGACCTGCCCTGGGCGTACCCGCTGACCTGGGTGGCCCAGGTGATGCCGGTGTTCTTCCTGGTCGGCGGCTACGCCAACGCCGCCTCGCTGGCCTCCCGCCGCGCCGCCGGCGGCGACGCCGTCTCCTGGCTGCTGGACCGGGGCGCGCGGCTGCTGCGCCCCACGACCGCCCTGCTCCTGGTGATCGCCGCCGGCGCCGCCGTAGCCTCGCTGGCCGGCGTCGAGGCGACGCTGGTGCGTACCGTCGGCTGGTTCGCCACCATCCCGCTGTGGTTCCTCGCCGCCTACCTGGTGGTGGTGCCGCTGGCCCCGGCGATGTACGCCCTGCACCGGCGCTTCGGGCTGCTCGTCCCGCTCGCGCTGGCGGCCCTGGTCGCCGCGGGCGACCTGGGGCGCGCGCTCGGGCCGGCCGAGCTGGCGCTGCCGAACTACGTCTTCGGCTGGCTGGCCGTCCACCAGCTCGGCTTCGCCTGGCGCGACGCCCGCGCCGAGCCGGCGACCGAGCCGCCCGGCCGCCACAACGCACCCGCGTCGCGCGGCGTCCGCACCCGTCGGCTGCCGCTGTCCCGGCGGGCGGGTGGGGCGGCGCTGCTGGGCGGGCTCGCCGCGACGGTGCTGCTGACCGCCGGGCCGTACCCGGTCAGCATGCTCAACGTGCCCGGCGAGCGCCTCGACAACGCCGCGCCCCCCAGCCTGGCGCTGCTGACCCTGACCACGGCCCAGCTCGGCCTGATCCTGCTGCTGCGCGACCCGGCGGAACGGTGGCTGCGCCGCTCCCGCCCCTGGCAGGCGGTGATCGCGGTGAACGCGGTCGTGCTCACCGTCTTCCTCTGGCACCTCATCGCCGCGATCCTGCTGGTCGGCGCGCTGGACGCGGCGGGGCTGCTGCCGACCCCGCCGGTGGGCTCGGCCGCCTGGCTGGCCTGGCGGGTGCCGTGGGTGCTGATGCTGACCGTGGTGCTGGCCGCCCTGGTCGCCGCCTTCGGCCCCGTCGAGGCCCGTACCGGCCCGACCGGCCGGCCCCGGCACGGCGGGCGGGCCGACGGCAGCGCGGCGCCGCCGGGCCGCCCGCGGGGAGACGGGCGGGCCGACGGCCGCCGGTGGCGGGCCACCGCGCGCGGCGGGCTCGCCGCCGCCGGTTTCGCCGCCGTGGTGTACGCCCTGGTGGTCAACGCCGAGACGCCGAGGTCGGCGCCCGAGCCGCTGGGGGTGCCGGCCTCGGCTCTGGTGGCGTACCTGGCCGGGGCCGGCGTCCTGCGGCTGCTCAGGTCTGGGTGGGGAAGCCGAGGTTGACCCCGCCGTGGCGGGGGTCCAGCCAGCGGCTGGTGACGACCTTGCCCCGGGTGAAGAAGCGCACCCCGTCCTCGCCGTGCGCGTGCAGGTCGCCGAAGAGCGAGGAGCGCCAGCCGCCGAAGGAGTAGTAGGCCATCGGCACCGGGATCGGCACGTTGATGCCGACCATGCCGACCTCCACCTCGTGCTGGTAGCGCCGGGCCGCGCCGCCGTCGTTGGTGAAGATCGCCGTGCCGTTGCCGTACGGGTTGGCGTTGACCAGCTCCACCGCCTCGTCGTACGAGCCGACCCGGAGCACGCTGAGCACCGGACCGAAGATCTCGTCGGTGTAGACGGACATCTCCGGGGTGACCCGGTCGAACAGCGTCGGGCCGAGCCAGAACCCGGCCGGGTCGCCGTCGGGCTCGACGTCGCGGCCGTCGACCACCGGCACCGCGCCGGCGGCCACTCCGGCCTCCACGTACGAGCGGACCCGCTCGGCATGCGCGGCGGTGACCAGCGGCCCCATGTCGCAGCCACGCCGGCCGTCGCCGGTGCGCAGCCCGGCCATCCGCGCGGCGATCCGGGCGACCAGGTCGTCGCCGACCGGCTCCACCGCGACCAGCGCCGAGATCGCCATGCACCGCTCCCCCGCCGAGCCGAACCCGGCGTTGACCGCCGCGTCGGCGGCCAGGTCCAGGTCGGCGTCCGGGAGCACCACCATGTGGTTCTTCGCCCCGCCGAGCGCCTGCACCCGCTTGCCGGCGGCGGTGCCGCGCTGGTAGACGTACCGGGCGATCGGGGTGGAGCCGACGAAGGAGACCGCCCGCACCCCCGGGTGGTCCAGCAGCGCGTCCACGGCCTCCTTGTCGCCGTTGACCACGTTCAGCACCCCGTCGGGCAGGCCGGCCTCGGCGAACCACTCGGCGAGCAGCAGCGCGGCGCTCGGGTCCTTCTCGCTCGGCTTGAGCACCACCGCGTTGCCGCAGGCGACCGCGACCGGCACGAACCACAGCGGCACCATCACCGGGAAGTTGAACGGGGAGATCACCGCGACCACGCCGAGCGGCTGGCGAAGGCTGTACGAGTCGACCTCCGTGGAGACGTTCTCGCTGAACCCGCCGCGCAGCGCCGAGGGGATGCCGCAGGCGTACTCGATGACCTCCAGGCCGCGCTGCACCTCGCCGGCGGCGTCGGCGAGCACCTTGCCGTGCTCGGCGGTGATCACCTCGGCGAGCCGGTCCCGCCGGGCGTTGACCAGCTCACGGAAGGCGAAGAGGACCGCCGTCCGCCTCGCCAGCGACGCGTCCCGCCAGGCCCGGGCGGCGCGCTCGGCAGCCTCCACGGCGACCGCGACGTCCGCCGCCGAGGCCAGCGCCACCCGGGCGGTACGCCGGCCGGTGGCCGGGTCGAAGACGTCCCCGTGCCGCGGCGAGGAGCCGCCGAACCGCTTGCCGTCGACGAAGTGCGCCACCGTGGCCAGGTCGCCGGCGGTCGCCGCGTCCGTGCCGGGCCGGCCGGTCGCCGCGCTCACGCCGGGACCTCGGCGGCGGCGCAGGAGCGGATCGCGTCGATGAGGATCGCCAGGCCCTCGCGGGCCTCGTCCTCGGTCAGCGTGAGCGGCGGACCCATCCGCAGCACGTTGCCGTGCAGGCCGCCCTTGCCGATCAGCAGCCCGCCGGCCTTGCACGCCTCGAGGACGCGGACGGTCAGCGCCGGATCCGGCTCCGTCGTGCCCGGGCGGACGAGCTCGACGCCGATCATCAGCCCCTTGCCGCGTACCTCCGCGACGCGGTCGAGGCCCCCCACGGCGGCGCGCAGGCCGTCGGCGAGGATCGCGCCGGTGCGGGCCGCGTTGGCCTGCAGATCGTTATCGAGCAGGTAGTCCAGCACGGCGTTGCCGGCGGCGGTGGAGACCGGGTTGCCGCCGAAGGTGCAGAAGCTGATCGCCGGCACCGAATCCAGCACGTCCGCCCGGCCGACGACGCCGGCCAGGGCGAAGCCGTTGCCGATGCCCTTGGCGAAGGTGAGCAGGTCGGGGGTGACGCCGTGCGCCTGGTAGCCCCAGAAGTGCTCGCCGGTGCGCCCCCAGCCGGTCTGCACCTCGTCGGAGACGAACAGGATGCCGTGCTCGTCGAGCACCTTCTTCCACGCGGCGAAGAGCCCGTCCGGCGGGTGCACGAAGCCACCCACGCCCTGGATCGGCTCGGCGATCAGGCAGGCGACGTCGCCCGCCGTCTGGGTGGCGAGCACCTCGCGCAGGTCCTCCACCGCCGCGTCGACCCGCTGCGACTCGTCGAGCCGGGCGAGCAGGCCGCGCAGCCGCTCCCCGGAGTGCAGCCAGGCCACCTGGAGCGGGTTGAGCGCGCTGGCCGACCAGCCGCGGTTGCCGGTCACGCCCATCGTCGCGTACGACCGGCCGTGATAGCTGTTGCGCACCGCGAGGATCTGCGCCGAGCGGCGGTGGTTGGTGGCGAACAGCAGCGCCGCCTCGTTCGCCTCGGTGCCCGAGTTGGCGAAGAACACCCGCGCGTCCGGGATGCCGGAGAGCCGGGCGACCTTCTCGGCCAGCTCGACCTGCTGCCGGATGAGGTAGAGCGTGGAGCTGTGCACGATGCCGGTGCGGATCTGCCGCTCGACCGCCTCGCGGATCTCCGGGATGTCGTAACCGATCATCGAGGTCAGCACCCCGCCGAAGAAGTCCAGGTAGGTGCGGCCCCGGGCGTCGGTGACCCGGCGGCCCGAGCCGGAGACCAGCTCGATCGGCTCGTCGTAGTAGAGCGGCATCCAGGACGGGAGCACGGCCCGGTGCCGGGCCAGCAGATCGTCGGCGGTCATCGTCGCACCCTCTCAGCGGCGTTGGCGGTAACCGCACGCTGCCACCGCCGGACGACAGGGACAACTGTCACTGTGTAGCGCAGCGACGCCGGCCGCCTGACAGCCCGTCAACCACCCTCCTGCGGTTTCCGGGGTCGATGAAGCCCCCTTAACGGATATCGGTGGGGTGGGTGCGCTCCCACAACTTATTCCGCACCCGGTTCGGCGGCGCGCGCGGATCGACCGACGGACATACCCTGGGTCGGTCCCGATCGACGAGGAGGTGCGCCCGTGCGGGTGGAGGAGACGATCGCCGAGCTGGAACAGGTGGCCGCGACCGAGGTCGGCCGGGGCAGCGCCAAGCTGGCGGTGCCCTCGGCCGGCGGGCTGCTCGCCGCCGCCCGGTCGATCGCCGGGCACCCCGCGCCCGACGCGGCCGTGCTCACCGGCTTCTTCATCCCGGCCGCCGACCCGCCCGCGGCGGAGACCGACGGGCCGATCGGGTCGGTGCAGGTCGCCGCCGCGCTGCGGGCGCTGGGCGGCCGGGCCCGGCTGGTCACCGACGACCCGTGCGCGCCGGTGGTCACCGCGGCGCTGGCCGCCGCCGCGCCGGAGGTGCCGTTGGAGGTGGCGCCGCTGAAGGGGTACGACGCCTGGGCGGACGACGCCGCACAGCGGTACGCGAGGCTGTCGCACCTGATCGCCTGCGAGCGGGTAGGCCCGAGCGCCGACGGTCGCCCCCGCAACATGCGCGGGGAGGACATCGGCGCGCACACCGCCCCCCTCGACCGGCTCTACACCGCCGGGTCGGGTTTCCGGGTCGGCATCGGCGACGGCGGCAACGAGTTGGGCATGGGCCGGCTGCCGGCGGAGCTGGTCGGGCGGGCGGTGGATCGCGGCGAGCGGATCCGGTGCGTCGTCGGCTGCGACGCGCTGCTCGTCGGCGGCACCTCGAACTGGGCGGCCGCCGCCCTGGTGGGCGCGCTGGCGGTGCTGCGCCCGGACGTGCCGACCCTGCGGGAGCTGCTCCGACCCGAGTGGTCGTACGACGTGTTGACCGCGATCGTGCTGCACGCGGGCGCCGTGGACGGCGTGCGGCGGCGCGCCGAACTGAGCGTGGACGGCCTGGACTGGCCCGCGTACGCCGAACCGCTGGCCCGGATCGCGGAGCTGGTCGCCCGGTCGGGGTGAGCGTCAGCGCCCCCGGCCGAGGTCGTCGGGCACCGGCAGGTCCCGGTGGTGGCCCGGCCGGTTGGCGCCCGGCAGTGGGCGCCGGAGTTCCCGCTCGTTGCGCCCGGCGGTGGTGGCCGCCCGGCCGTTCCCGGTCCCGGCGGGGCCGTCCGCCGGCGCTCCGCCGCCCGGCCGCTCCTCGCCCGGGCCGGGCGCGGCGTCGTCCCCGACACCGTCCACGGCGGATCCGCCCGGCGCCGCCCGGGGCCCGTGGCCGCCCGGCGGGAGACCGGGCCGGCGGGGCCGCCGCAGCGTCAGGTTCAGCGCGAGGGCGAGCACGGCGAAGGTGGCCCACCCGCCGGCCAGGGCGGCGGCCGACGACACGTCCTGGAGATAGTGGTGACAGGCGAGGAAGCCGACCAGGGCCAGGCTGTTGCGGGCGAAGTGCCGGCTGAACTCGACCAGTTGACGGCGGGCCTCGACGGCGACCAGCACCCCGGAGTAGGGGAAGGTCACCACCATCCCGCGCAGCAACTGGCCGAGCAGCCCGGTGAGCACCGCGCCGACGAAGATCACCACCAGCTTGGCCGGGGCGGGCAGACTGTCCCGCCGGGGATCGACCGGCTCCGCCCGGACCGCCGGCCCGGTGCCGGCCCGGCCGGCGGGGCTGTCGGCGTCACCGGCCGCGGCGCTGTCGGCGTCACCGGCGGCGCGCCGCGCATGGCGACGCAGCACCGCCATCGCCGCCACCCACAGCAGCACGGAGCCGGCCAGCGCCGGCCCGAACGGCACCGGGACCGCCAGCAGCCCCGCGCTCAGCCCCACGTACGCGGCGACGCCGGCCAGGTCGGCGAGGAGGATCGGCCAGCGCCACCGGTGGTGGGTCACCGCGACGGTGACGAAGAAGAGGTTGAGACCGAGCACGCCCAGCAACTGGGCGCCGTCCACCGGGTAGCCGGTCGTCACCAGGGCGAGGGTCATCGGCAGCGGCAGGCTGTAGACGAAGGCCCGCAGCCGGACGGAGCGGATCAGGCTGACCGCCCAGACCACCGCCGTCACGAGCAGGACGGCACTCCACGTCATGGTCGGCCCGTTTCCGGTGCGTCGGCGCCGCTCATCGGTAGGTCGCCTCCCGGGCGCACGCGGCGAAGGCGGTACGCAGCCGCTCCAGGTCGCCGGGGTTGACGGAGAACTGGTTCAGGCTGATCTCACCGTGCGCGCTCATCGTCGGCTCCCAGGCGCTTGTTCCGTCCCAGAGTGCCAGGTTGACGTGCAGGTCGGGGCGGATGGCGCCCCACCGCAGCAGGCCGACCCGCACCCCGGCCCGCAGCTGCGTCTCCACCAGCTCGGACAGCTCGTCGGAGATTCCCGCGTGGACGAAGATCCGGGTGATCCGCACGCCCCGCTCCAACGCCTCCACGTTGGCCGCCCAGTAGGCCCGGCCGATGTCGCTGTGCCACCAGCTCAGCTCACCGCTGGCCCGGGGCATCACGTGGGTCACCGCGTCCATGAACCGGACGCAGTCCCGCAGGCCGGCCATCAGGTCCTCGTAGTCCTCGCCGGGCCGGACGATGCGGCCCGCCCGCAACTGCTCGGTCTCGACCCGGAACCGCTCGAAGCGGCGGCGGGCCTCCTCCGCGACCCGGCTGCCCGGGTACGCCTCCGCCGCCTCCCGGGCGGCGGTGACCAGCGGCGGGACCGCGTGCACCAGCCACGGCGGACCCTCCAGCAGCGTACGCAGGTGGAACCGGCGCTCCGCGCGGGCCAGCGAGTCCACCAGCAGCGAGATGGTGATGCCCATCAGCCCGGCCAGCAGCGACTCCACGCCGGTGGCGGCGTTGGTGAGGTCGAGCGTGACCGACAGCGAGATCGACAACGCGATGCCGATGAGCGCCACCGGATCGGTGTGCGCGAGCAGCCGGACCAGCCCGCTGGCCGAACCGGCTCGCCCCCGGGGGCGCCTGCGGAGCACGTCACCTGCCATGGGCAACCTCCGGTGTCGGTGATGCGGCCCAGCGTATTGCCGCTCCACAATGGCGCGCCGTCCCCGTCCGGTCCGACCCGTCGCGCCGGTACGATCCGGCGGTGCGGATCGGGGAGGTGGCGCTGCCGAGCGGCGCCGCGGGAACGGACGCCGGGCAGATCGCGGCCGGCGTACGCGCCTGGGTGGGCTCGGCGCCGCTGCGCGCCCTGGTGGGGCACTTCGGCGGCGACTGGCCGGCCGGGGACCTGGCGGCGGTGCTGGCCGCCCTCGACGACTTCTCCGCCCGGCACTGGGACTTCCGGGGCGGCCGGGAACGCCCCGACGCCCGGGAACCCGCCCTCGACCCGGCCACCGCCGGCCTGGTGCTCGACGCCGCCGCCGCGCTCGGCCTGGTCCGCCCGGTCGCGCCGGCCCGGCCCGGGTACGCCCACCTGCTGGTGCTGGGCGGGTTGTCGAACGCCTGTCAGCGCCGGGTCGCGTACGCGGCGCACCTGCTGCGCACCGGCACCCGGGTCGCCGGCGAGGTGGCCGTGCTCGGCAGCTTCCGCCCGCTGTCCGGGGTGGAGTGCGCGGGGCTGGCGGCGGCCGGCGTCCCGCCCTGCGCCACCGAGGTGGCGGCGCTGGACGCGGCGGTGCGGCGCGAGTTCGGGGTGCCCGCCCCGGTGGAGGAGGACGGTCACGACGCCGGCCACCCGCACCACTCCTGGTCGTCGCGGACCTACCGGCCGGCGGGCGGCCCGCCGGTGCGGGTGCTCGCGGCCCCGTCGAGCGAGCCCGACCGGCGCCGCGCGCACACCGCGGACACCCAGCGGTTCTGGGCCGAGCACGTCCGGCTCTCCCCCGGCGACGCGGTGCTGGTGGTGACCGCCCCGATCTACGTACCGTTCCAGCACTGCGACGCGCTGCGCACCCTGGCCGTGCCGTACGGCTGCGCGATCGAGACCGTCGGCGTCGATCCCGCCCTGCCCGACCTGGCCGGGCTGCCCGAGCCGACGCTCACCCCCGGTCGCTACCTCCAGGAGATCCGCTCCGCGATCCGGTCGATGCGCGCCCTGCACGCCGCCCTCGTCCCGGCCTGAACCGGGCCGGCCGTCCGGCGGTGGCGGTAGCGGGACCGACGGACGGCGCGCGGAAGCCGGGCTGCGGCGGCCACGGCTCGGCCGGTAGCCTTCGCGGCACGGCGACGGCGACTCCTGGGCGTGCTCGGCCCCGCCGACCTGATCGCCGGCCTCGCGCCCGGCGGCTGATCGCCGGGACCGCGCCGACCGGCGGTCAGCCGGACGCGGTGTCGCGGACGGCCTGGGCGAAGACCTCCGAGCGGTGCTCGAAGTTGCGGAACCGCCCGTAGCTGGGCGCGGCCGGCGAGAGCAGCACCACCCCGTCGGCCGGGGTCAGCTCGCGGGCCAGCCGCACGGCGGCGACCAGGTCGTCGACCACCTCGGCGCGCACCTTGGGCAGCCCGGCGAGCGCCTCGACGATCCGGGCGCCGCTGTCGGGGATGCCGAGCACGGTGATCTCGCGCTCCGCGAGGTGCTCGCGCAGCGGCGTGTAGTCCAGGCCCCGGTCGGTGCCGCCGACGATCACCGTCAACGGCCGTCCCTCGTACGCGTCGATCGCGTGCATCGCCGCGTACGGGCTGGTGGCGAGGGTGTCGTCGACGAAGGTCAGGCCGGACGGGTCGGCGATCTCGGTGAGCCGGTGCGCCAGCCCCTGGAACCCGGCGACCGCCACGGCCAGGGTGTCCTTGCGGGCCACCACGTCGACGCCGAGCGCGTCGAGCACCGCGAGGGCGACGCAGAGGTTGCCCTCGTTGTGCCGGCCGACGAGGGGCAGCACCGCGCGGGGGAAGAGCGGCTGGTCGCCGAGGTGGAACCAGGGCGCGCCGTCCGGGCCGCTCGCGACGTGGGCGGTGTCCGGCAGGCCGGCGCGTACGGCGGCGCGGTCGCCCAGTTCGAGGGCGAGTCGCGGGTCGGCGCCGTTGACCACCACCGTGCGCGGCCCGTGCGCGAGGAGGTTGAGCTTGTCGCGGTAGTACTCGGCCTCGCCGCCGTGCGCGTCGAGGTGCTCGGGGAAGAGGGCGGTGACCACCGCCACGCGGGGCGAGTCCGTCAGGTCGCTGCACTGGTAGCTGGAGAGCTCCAGCACGTACAGCTCCGCCTCGGGCAGGTCCAGCGTGGGCACGCCGATGTTGCCGCCGAAGACGTTCGGCCGGTCCACGGCGCCGAGCAGGTGGCTGATCAGGCTGGAGGTGGTGCTCTTGCCCTTGCTGCCGGTGACGCCGATCGTGCGGTCGGCGTGGTCGGCCATCCACAGGGCCGTGCCCTGCGTCACGGTCGCCCCGCGCCGGCGCAGCTCCACCAGCCACGGGTGGGTCTGCGGCACGCCGGGCGAGCGGACCACCACCTCGGCGGCGGCCAGCCGGGCGAAGCCGTCCTCGCCGGTGACCAGCGGCGCCGCCTCGGCCAGCGGCCCCTCCCACGGCAGGCTGAGGAAGTTGGCGCTGTCGTCGACGGCGACCAGGTCGGCGGGGCCGTGGGCGGCGATCGCGGTCACCGCGGCCCGGCCCTCCCGGCCGGCGCCCCAGACGGCGACGGTACGTCCGCGCAGGTCAGACAGGCGCACAGGCTCTCCTCAGGGGGTGTCGGCGGGCGTGGCAGGGCCGGGGTCCGGCGCAGCCGGACACGGCCGGACGAACCAGGGCCTAGTATGGCGTGTGCCCAACGAGCAGCTCCGGCGGATGGACGCCTTCACCTTCCCGTCCTACTCGATCGATCTCTCCACCGGGGAGGTCCTGTTCGACTACGCCCTCACCGGCCCCGACGGCGAGCAGCGATTCACCGAGGTGATCACCCTGCCGCTGCCCGACGCGCCACCGTCGGACGAGACCGTCGCCACCCTCGGCCGGGTCCTGGAGCTGCTGCACGTGGTCGCCGGGGTCAGCTACTACAAGGCCGCCGCGCCGCCGCGCGTGGTGCTGCCGGCCCCGCTGGGCGCGGCCGCCGCCGAGCTGGTCACCGCCGTCTACACCAAGGGCCTCGCGGAGTACGCGTACCGCAACCGGCTGCCGCACGTGCTGGAACTGCGCCCGGAGGTGCCGGCCGGCACGGTCGCCCCGCCCCGGGTGTACGACGACTCCGACCGGCGCCCGCTCTCGGCGGTGGGTGGCGGCAAGGACTCCATCGTCAGCCTGGAGGCGCTGCGTCGGGCCGGGTTCGACCCGGTGCCGTTCTCGGTCAACCCCAACCACGTGATCGTCTCGGTGAACGAGGCGTCCGGGCTCACCCCGCTCGCCGCCCGGCGGCGGATCGACCCGGTGCTGTTCGAGCTGAACGCCGCGGGGGCGCTCAACGGCCACATCCCGGTCACGGCGATCAACTCGCTGATCGCGGTCGCCACCGCGGTGCTGCACGGGCTGGGCCCGGTGGTGATGTCCAACGAGCGGTCGGCGTCGGACCCGAACCTGGTGTGGAACGGTCACGAGATCAACCACCAGTGGTCCAAGGGCGTGGCGGCGGAGGGGCTGCTGCGGGCGGCGCTGGCCGAGCACGCCGGCCTCACCGAGCCGTACTTCTCGCTGCTGCGCTCGCTGTCGGAGCTGCACATCGCCCGCCTGTTCGCCGAGATCGACCGCTACGACGACGTGGTGACGAGCTGCAACGCCGCGTTCAAGCTGCGCGACGCCAGCGAGCGCTGGTGCCGCGACTGCCCGAAGTGCCGGTTCGTCTTCCTGGCCATGGCGCCGTTCATGTCCCGCGAGCGGATCACCCACATCTTCGGCGGCGACCTGCTCGCCGACCCCGCGCAGGTCCCCGGCTACCGGGAGCTGCTCGGCGTGGACGGGCACAAGCCGTTCGAGTGCGTCGGCGAGGTGGAGGAGTCGGTGGTGGCGCTGAGCCTGCTCGCCGAGCAGGACCAGTGGCGCGACGCCCCGGTCGTCCGCGCCCTCGTCGACGCGGTCCCGGGCACGGCCTGGTCCGCCGCGGCAAACTCCGACGTCTTCACCCCGGGCGGCCCGAACCACGTCCCCGCGACCTACGCGAAGGCCCTGACCACCCTCATCTGAGGGCGCGGATGGCGCGCTCGGCGGCGCGGCGGTTCCCCCGACCGGCCCGACGGTCGGGGGGCGGAGCCCGGCGGGGTGCTCCGGGGGTCAGGGGGTGCGGATGGCGTCGAGGGCCAGCAGGGCGACGTGGAGGGAGAGGCAGGCTTCCACCGAGTCGAGGTCGACGTCGAGGACGCGGCCGATCCGGGCCAGCCGCTCGTAGAAGGCCGGCCGGGACAGGTGCGCCGCGGCGGCCGCCGCCGACTTGTTCCGCCCCTGCTCCAGGTACGCCCGCAGGGTGCCGAGCAGTTGCTCCCGGGGATGCTGCGCGTCGTACGTGAGCAGCGCGCCGAGTTCCCGCTCGACGAAGGTCTGCAACCGGGGCTCGTCGCGCAGCAGGTGCAGCAGCCCGGCCAGTCCGACGTGCGGCAGCCGGAAGATCGGCAGGTCCCGCCGGTCCCGCCGGGCGGCGTCGGCGATCTGCCGGGCCTCGATCAGCGACCGCCGCGCCTCCCGCAGGCTGCCCACCCCGGAGCCGGCCGCCACGAGCACGCCGCCGCCGGGCGGCCGGGCGGAGCCGTTGCACCGGGCGTCCGGCCGGGACGGGCCGTCGGGGCGCCCCGGGGAGTCGGGGCGGCCCCGGCGCAGCGCGGTGGCGAACGCGGCCAGGGCCCGCTCCTCCGCCGCCGGGTCCGGCAGGGCGAGCAGCACGCCGACGGCGTGGTCGTCGACGGCGCTGGTCAGCCCGGTCAGCTTCGCCTCGTGCAGCGCCTGCCCGACGGCCTCGGCGAGGTCCCGCAGCCGCGCCGGGCCCGCCTCGGGGCCGCCCCCGCCCGGATCGGCCGGGTGTCCGGCCTCGGCGGCCGGGCCGCCCTCCGCCGCCGGGTCGTCGGCCCGGTGCCGGACCATCACCCCGACGAGGTGCCGCCGCTCCAGCACCACGCCCAGCGCCCGGGCCCGCAGGGCCACCTCGTCCACCGGCCGGGAGTGGTCGAGCAGGGCGGTGAGCAGCGTCCGGTGGATCTGCCGTTCCAGGCCCTCCGCGTCGCGCCGGATCAGCCGGCCCAGGGCCAGGGTGGAGGCGGCCCGCTCGACCAGGATGGTCAGCCGGGTGGGCGGGGCGCCCGCCACGGCCGCCCCGTCCTCGGCCGCCGCGTCGAGCACGCGCCGGCCGGCGGCCAGGTCGCCCCCGCCCGGCCACCGCAGCAGCAGCCGGCCCCAGTCGTGGCCCCGGGCGCCGACGGTGGTCACCAGCCATCCGCTGTCCGCGTCGTACGCGGTCCGCCCGGCCGGCCGGATCCGGCGGGAGTGCTGTTCCCAGCCGTCCAGCAGCAGCTCCGCGCTCTCCCCCGCCGGGTCGTACGCGAGCACCTGCCGGGAGAGGTTCTCCAGCACCACGGGGCAGCCGGACAGCTCGGCGGCCTGCCGGACCACCTCGCCGGGGCCGGCGCCCTCCACCGACAGCTCGGTGAAGCGCTGGTGGATCTCCTCCGTCGCCCGCAGCTCGGTGAGCTGGGCGTCGACGATCAGGGCGTGCACCGCCTCGGTGATCCGCACGAACGGGGTGGCCCGCCGCAGCTCGACCAGCGGCAGCCCGCGCCGCTCGGCGACGGCCGCCATCACCCGGGGCACCCCGCTGACGTACCGGCGGCCCAGCTCGACGACCAGGCCGGAGACCCCGACGTCGGCCAGGTCGCCGATGAAGGCGCGCAACCCCGCGTCGTCGGCCGGCAGCCCGATGCCGGTGGTGAGCACCAGCTCGCCGCCGCCGAGCAGGGTGGCGATGTCGGGCACCTCCGCCACGTGCACCCAGCGCACCGGGCGGTCGAGCCCCACGTCCCCGGCGACCAGGCGCGGGGCGCCGTGGCGGACGGGATCCAGCGCGAGGACCTCACGGACGGTAGGGAACACGGGCGACACGCTACCGTCCGTGACCCCGATTCTCGCGACAGCCCACGCCGCGCCCGGGTCGTCGCGGCCCAGCTGCCCGCACGGTGACGGCCGGGTCAGTCGGTCGTCTCCGCGCGGAGCTGCCGGAAGGACGTTCGAATGTCGGCGACCAGCAGCTCGGGTGTCTCCATCGCCGCGAAGTGCCCGCCGCGGTCGAACTCCGTCCATCGCACGATGTTGTTCGTACGCTCGGCGATGTGCCGCAACGGGATGAAGTTGTCCTGCGGGAAGACGGCCAGGGCGGTCGGCGCGGCTGACGGCTCCGGCGGCGACCCCCAGTAGTCCGCATGCGCCCGCTCGTAGTAGATGCGGGCGGACGAGCCGGCCGTTCCGGTGAGCCAGTAGAGCATCACGTTGGTGAGCAGGTGGTCGCGGTCGACGGCGCTCGACGGGTCCGTCCACTCCTGGAACTTCTCCGCGATCCAGGCCAACTGGCCGACCGGAGAGTCGGTCAGTCCGTAGGCGAGCGTCTGCGGCCGGGTGGACTGGATAGCCGCGTAGCCGGCCCGGTCCCGGTCCCACTGTTGGGTGCGCTGCCACGAGGCCAGCGTCCGCTCCCGTTCCGCCGGGCTCAACGTGGCGAGCAGTTCGGCGTCCGGCTCCT
This sequence comes from Micromonospora sp. URMC 106, assembly GCF_051386395.1. Classification (NCBI taxonomy): domain Bacteria; kingdom Bacillati; phylum Actinomycetota; class Actinomycetes; order Micromonosporales; family Micromonosporaceae; genus Micromonospora; species Micromonospora sp. URMC 106. The sequence goes on along the minus strand of NZ_JBPQTP010000079.1, from coordinate 7,342 downwards.
CCGTCACGGACGAGTTCGGCAGCAGGTTCAGGTGTACGCCGATGACGTGGTCGGTCTGGGTACGGCCGATTTCGCGGGAGATGACCGAACCCCAGTCACCGCCCTGCACGCCGTACCGTTGATAGCCGAGACGCCGCATCAGCTCGGCGAACGCCGCGGCCACCCGCCGGAACTCCCAGCCGGTCTCCCGCGTCGGCCCGGAGAACCCGAAGCCCGGGATGCTCGGCATGACGAGGTGGAAGGCGTCGGACGGATCGCCACCGTGGGCCCGCGGATCCGTCAGTGGCCCGGCGACCTCGGTGAACTCCACGATCGAGCCCGGCCAGCCATGCGTGACGAGCAGCGGAGTCGCGCCCGGCTCCGGAGACCGGACGTGCGCGAAGTGGATGTCCGCCCCGTCGATGGTGGTGACGAACTGTGGCCACTCGTTGAGCCTGGCCTCCGCGGCACGCCAGTCGTATTCGTGCCGCCAGTACCGCACCAGGTCCATCAGGTAGTCGCGCGGGACGCCGTACTCCCAGCCGACTCCGGGCAGTTGGTCGGGCCACCTGGTGCGATCGAGCCGCTCGTACAGGTCGTCGAGATCGCGTTGCGGAATGTCGACCCGGAAGGGCTGGATGCTCGCGTCGGGGAGAGTCGTCACGACTGCGGATACTATGTTCTGCTCCGTCGAGCGCCCGGGTGTTCTACGTCTCCTGCAGCGCAGGCCGCCCGAGCCGCACCCCGGCTCACAGGGGGTCGTCTCGGCCCAGCTCCCAGAAGGCGACCGCGGCTGCGGCGGCCACGTTCAACGAGTCCACTCCGCGCCGCATCGGGATGACCACCCGTACGTCGCTGGCCGACTGGGCCGCCGCGGTGAGGCCGGGGCCCTCGGCGCCGAGGAGCAGCGCCGCCCGCTCACGCTGAGCCGGGGTGAGCCGCTGGATCGGCACGGCGTCCGCAGCCGGCGTCATCGCGAGCACGGTGAAACCCGCCTCCCGAACCTGATCCAGGCCCGCCGGCCACCGGTCGAGCCTGGCGTACGGCACCGCGAAGACCTCCCCCATGCTGACCCGGACACTGCGCCGGTAGAGCGGATCGGCGCAGGTGGGTGAGAGAAGAACCGCGTCTGTGCCGAGCGCCGCGGCGCCCCTGAAGATCGCGCCGAGGTTGGTGTGGTTGTTGACGTCCTCCAGGACGACCACCCGCCGGGCGGCGGCGAGCACCTCGGCGGCGGCCGGCAGCGGCTTGCGCCGGAACGACGCCAGCACGCCGCGGTGCACGTGGAAACCGGTGGCCCGCTGCAACACGTCCGGGGTGGCCGCGTAGACGGGGACGTCCCCGGTGTCCAGGTCGGCGAGCTGGTCGACCCGCTTGGCGTCCACCAGGTACGACCGGGCCGGGTAGCCGGCCCGCAGCGCCCGCCGCAGCACCAGCTCACCCTCGGCGATGAACAGGCCGTGCGGCGGCTCCCAGCGGGTGCGCAGCTCGACGTCGGTCAGCGCGCGGTAGTCGGCGATCCGGTCGTCGTCCGGGTCGGTGATCTGGTGGATGGGCACCCGCACGATTCTGCCGGACGCGCCGGGGGCGCTCCGGGACCCGTCCCGCGCCGCAGGAACTGCCCGGTTTTGTCCGAATAAGAAGGGGAATGGCGGGCCGGAGCGGCGGAGGCGACGGAAGGACAGTCAGGTGAACGCAGACCGCACCCCGGCGGGGACCGCGCATCCGGACGGGTGGCGCGTCGACCTGGGCGCCCTGCCCCGCGACGCCACCGTCGCCGACCACATCGTGCACCGGCTGGCCGGCTGGGGCGTCCGCCGCTACTTCGGCTACCCCGGCGACGGCATCAACGGCATGACCTCGGCCCTGCAACGCACCGGGGAGCGGGCGCAGTTCGTCCAGGTCCGGCACGAGGAGACCGCCGGCTTCGCGGCCTCCGCGCACGTCAAGTACGGCGGCGGGCCGCTCGGCTGCGCGCTGGTGACCAGCGGGCCCGGCGCGATCCACCTGCTCAACGGCCTGTACGACGCCAAGCTGGACCACCAGCCGGTGGTCGCGCTGATCGGGCACACCGCGCTCACCGCCGAGGGCGGCGGCTACTACCAGGAGGTCGACCTGCTCGCCCTCTACAAGGACGTCGCGGCCGCCTTCCTGGCCCAGCTCGACCACCCCAGCCAGGTGCGCCACCTGGTCGACCGGGCCTGCCGGACGGCCCTGTCCCGCCGGACCGTCACCGCGCTGGTGCTCCCGTCGGACATCCAGGACGCGCCGGCGGTGCCGGAGCCGCCGCGCGCTCACGGCTACTACCACACCAGCGACGTGCCGAGCAGCGGCCCGACGGTGCCGCCCGAGGCCGACCTGCGCCGGGCGGCCGAGGTGCTGCGCGGCGGCGAACGGGTGGCCATGCTGGTCGGGCAGGGCGCGCTGGGCGCGGAGGACGAGGTCCGCGACATCGCCCACCGGCTCGGCGCGGGGGTGGCCACCGCGCTGCTGGGGTTCGCCGCGGTGGACCACCGGGAACCGTGGGTGACCGGCGCGATCGGCCTGCTCGGCACCCGGCCGAGCTGGGAGCTGATGAACGGGTGCGACCGGCTGCTGATCGTGGGCAGCAACATGCCCTACTCGGAGTTCTACCCGCCGCCGGGCCGGGCCCGGGCGGTGCAGATCGACCGGGACGGCACGCAGCTGGGGCTGCGGTACCCGACCGAGGTGAACCTGACCGGCGACGCCGCTCCCACCCTGCGGGCCCTGCTGCGCGAGCTCGGCCCCGGCCCCGCGCCGGCCCGGTGGCGACAGACGATCGCCGAGTCCACCGCGAACTGGCGCCGCACCCAGCGGGAGCTGGCCGGGCAGGCCGCCGACCCGGTCAACCCGCAGCTGCTCTTCGCCACGCTCAGCGACCGGCTGCCCGACGACGCGATGATCGCCGTCGACTGCGGCACCGCGACCGCCTGGTACGCCCGCCACGTCCAGGTCCGCCCCGGCATGCTGGCCAGCCTCTCCGGCACCCTGCTCTCGATGGGCGGCGCGATGCCGTACGCCCTGGCCGCCAAGTTCGCCTACCCGCACCGCCCCCTGGTGGCCCTGCTCGGCGACGGCGCGATGCAGATGAACGGAGTCAACGAGCTGATCACGGTGGCCAAGTACTGGCGGGGCTGGGCCGACCCGCGGTTCGTGGTGCTGGTGCTCAACAACCGGGACCTCGCCTTCGTCAGCTGGGAGCAGCGCACCAGCGAGGGGACGCCGATGTTCCCGGACAGCCAGCAGCTGCCCGACATCGGCTACCACCGTTGGGCGGAGGTGTTGGGGCTGCACGGCGAGCTGGTCGACGCGCCGGACCAGGTGCCGGGCGTGTGGGAGCGGGCGCTGACCGCCGACCGCCCGGTGGTGGTCAACGCGTTGGTGGACCCGGCCGAGCTGATGCTGCCACCGCACTTCACCGCCGAGCAGGCGCGCAAGACGGCCGCGGCGGTGCTGCGCGGCGACACCGACTGGGCCGGCATCCTCCGGCGGGGCCTGCCCGCCGCGGTCAGCACCCTCCGGCCGGGGCGCGGCCGGGGCTGACCGGGCCGTCCGGGTCCCGCCGGGCCCCAGCCGGCGTCAGCCCTCCCGGTGGTACCGCAGCAGCACCGACCTGCCGTCGAAGGTCCGCGACCCGACCAGGCGCAGGTTCAGCCGCTCGGTGACCGCGAAGACCGGCTTGCCGCCGCCCAGCACCACCGGGTGCACGAAGATCTGGTACTCGTCGATCAGGCCGAGGTCGGTCAGCGCGGCGGCGGCGTCGGCGCCACCGTTGAGCAGCAGGTCGCCGCCCGGTTGCTCCTTGAGCGCGGTGACCTCCTTGCCGAGGTCGCCGCCGCCGACCACCCGGGCGCCGTGCTCGGCCTCGGCGAGCGTGCGCGAGACCACCACCTTCGGCGTCCGCCGCCAGATCGGCACGAACGCGAGGTCGTGGGGATGGTCGGAGATCGACTCCGCCTGCGGCCAGTAGGCGGCCATGAACTCCCAGACCCTGCGGCCGTACATGAGCGCGCCGGCCCGGCCGCACTGCTCCAGCGAGAACGCGGACAGCTCCGGGCCCATCTCCGGCCAGTCGAACTCGCCGTTCGGCCCCTCGATGAACCCGTCGAGCGACTGGTGCACCCCGTAGATGATCTTGCGCATGGCGTTGCTCCTCGTGGCGTCCGACGCCCGTCGTGGGCGTTCTCGCCAGGTGGTCGGAGCGGCGGCACCGGATCCGACAGGCCCACACCACTTTCTCCAGGAATTTTTTCGTCCGCTGGTCCGGCGGCGCTAACGTGCCGCCCATGCGCGCGACGATCATCGCCCTGGTCGGCATCGACGGGGCCGGGAAGACCACCCAGGCGAAGGCGCTGGCCGGCCGGCTCAACGCGGCGGGGGCGCCGGCCACCTACTTCGAGAACGCCGGCGGCCGGCCGCTGTGGAACCGGCTGGCGCGCGCCCTGGGCCGCCGGGACGGGCCGCACCTGTTCGGCCGCACCGGCTACGTGGCGCTCGAGGCGACCGTACGCTGGCTCGCCATCGCCCGAGCGGTGCTGGTGTCCCGGCTGACCGGCCGGACGGCGGTGATGGACCGGTGGTCCTGGTGCCAGCACGTGGTGATGCGGGTCCGCGGCGACCGGGGCGGGCGGCTGGCGCGGCTGGCGTACGGGATCTTCCCGCCACCGGACCTGGTCTGCTTCCTGGCGGTCTCGCCCGAGCTGGCACAGCAGCGGGTGCTGGCCCGGGGCATCGACACCGAGGAGTTGCCCTACCTGCGCGCGCTGGACGCCGGCTACCGGGGGCTGCCGGAGTTCGGCACCTTCACCGTCGTCGACGCGGACGGCGGGCCGGCCGAGGTCCGCGCCGCCCTCGACCGGGCGGTGCGCACGGCCCTGGGGCGGGCCTCCGGGGTTCGGGGACCCGCCCGCTCCGGCTGACCACCGGTCTCCCGCCGGGGCGACGCCCACGGTCGGGCGCCAGCCTCGGCGGTCGAGCCAGCGTCGCAGGCCGGCCGGTCAGCCTCGGCGGTCGAGCCAGCGTCGCAGGTCGGACAGGCGCTGCTCGTCCGAGGGCCGCCGCTCCTCGGCGGGGCGCTCCTCGACCCGGGGGCGCTCCACCGGGCGGCGCGGGTCGCCGACGAGTTCGCGGCTGGGGGCCGCGAATGCCTTCTCCGGCTGCCCGTCGACGGCGGTGGCGATGACCCGGGCGACGGCGTCGATGACCTTCGCCTGCACGGCGGCGCCCACCGAGTCGGTCGGGTCGTCCGGGTTGGCGGCGATGCCGGCCACCGCGACCTGCGGGGTGAAGCCGACGAACGTCTCCGTCGCGTTCCGCTCCGAGCTACCGGTCTTGCCGGCGACCGGTCGGCCGTCGAGGATTCGGTTCACCGAGGTGGCCGTCCCCCCGTTGCACTGCCCGAACGCGGACTGCTGGCCCACCGGGCAGCGCGCCGCGTCGGTGGCGGCCCGGGCCACGTCGGCGTCGAGCACCCGCCGGCAGGACGGCTCCCCGACGGGCACCCGCTCGCCGTCGGCGGCGGTCACCGAGACCACCGGCAGCGGCGTGCAGTAGGTGCCCTCGGCGGCCACCGTGGCGTACGCGTTGGCCAGGTCAAGCGGGGTGGTGGCGGCCACGCCCAGGGTGAACGAGCCCCAGTTGGCGGCGTCGCCCTCGGCGAAGGCGGCGTCCGCGTCGGCGCGGAAGGTGATGCCGAGGCGCTGCGCCATCTCCACCACCTTCTCCTGCCCGACCTGCTCGGCCAGCCAGACGAAGTAGGTGTTCACCGAGCGGCCGAAGCCGTCCCACATCATCCGGTAGCCGTCCATCCACTCGGGGTTGGCGTTGGCGGGGCACCACCGGCCCTCGCAGCTTCCCTCGCCCTCGGCGGCGTACCGGGTGGGCAGCCGGCTAGGCGCGTCGAAGCCGGTGGCCAGGGGCTTGCCGGCCTCCAGCGCGGCGAGCATGGTGAACAGCTTGAACGTCGAGCCGGCCTGGTAGCCGTCGACGCTGTCGCCGCCGGAGATCAGCGGGTTGACGGTGTTGGGGCGGTTGGCCTGCCCGTCCGGGTTCGCGTCGAGGCTGTAGTGCCGGTTGACCGCCATCGCCAGCACGCGTCCGGTGCCCGGCTCGACGGCGGCGATGGGCAGGGCGCGCTTGTCGTCGTAGGAGTAGACGCGGGTGGCCTGCTTCTGCGCGGTGGCCTGGACCTGCGGGTCCAGCGAGGTCACCACGGTGTAGCCGCCCCGGCGCAGCGCCTGCTCGCGCTCCTCGACGGTGGCGCCGAACGCGGGCTGCGCGAGCCACCACTGCCGCAGGTAGTCGCAGAAGAAGCCCCAGTCGTTGTGGGCCTCGGCGACGGCGGTGCAGCCGTTGGGCTGGGCGGTGGGGCGCAGCGTCAGCTTCTCGGCCCTGGCCCGCGCCGCCTGGTCGGCGGTGATCGCCCCGGTCTCGACCATCGCGTCCAGCACGTAGCCGCGGCGCTCCAGCGCGGCGTCCGCGTCACCGTCGATCGGGCTGTACGCCTCCGGCGACTGCACGAGGCCGGCGAGCAGGGCCGCCTCGCCGAGGGTCAGGTCGGCCGGCGCCTTGGCGAAGTAGCGCTGGCTGGCCGCCGCGATGCCGTACGCGCCGGAGCCGAAGTACGCGATGTTCAGGTAGCGGTTGAGGATCTCGTCCTTGCTCAGGCGCTGCTCCAGCGCCGTTGCGTACCGGATCTCCTGGATCTTGCGCCCGACGGTCTGCTCGGTGGCCGCGGCGCGCTCCTCGGCGGTGCGGCCCGGGTCGGTCTTCAGCACGTTGCGGACGTACTGCATGGTCAGCGTCGAGCCGCCCTGCTGGCCACCGCCGGAGACGTTCGACACCACGGCCCGCAGCAGCCCGCGCAGGTCGGCGCCGCCGTGGTCGTAGAACCGCCGGTCCTCGGCCGCGACGATCGCCTGCCGCATCACCGGGGCGATCTCGTCGAGCGGCACGTCGGCGCGGTTCACGTCGTAGAACGTGGTGATCAGCGTCTTGCCGTCGTTGGCGTAGAGGTAGGAGCGTTGCGGCGTGGCCGGGGTGCGCAGCGCCTCGGGCAGCGCGGCGTACGACCCGGCCGCCGCCTTGGCGGCGAACCCGAACAGCAGGTTGCCCGGCAGCGCGGCGACCGCCAGAACGAGGCCGGCGAGCACGCCGGCGAGCAGCACGGTGAACAGCCGCGACAGCGGCGGGCGGGGTGGGGCCATGGTCTTCAGGATTGCCACGAAAGCCGCCAACCGGCCAGCCTCGCGGCCCTCCTGTCAGCAAATTCACCGCCCGCTGCCAGGCACTTCCCATCCCGGCCGCCGGAGCTCGTGTCCCGCCCCTGGGGGATGGGTGGGGC